>SCVT01000590.1 GCA_004296815.1 Reyranella sp.
CGAAGCGCTCGCGGCTACGCCGGTAGTCGAAGAAGCCCCAGCTCGCGCCGCCTTCGACCGCGGCGACGAAGTGGTTGTCGGGCTTGTCGAACTCGAAATGGTCGTCCTCGTTGTAGACGATCGGCTGGCCGCGATAGGCCGGTGAAGCGCGCCAGTTGGCGAGCTGCAGACGGATGCCGTGCGGCGCGGGCTGCATCGCGCCGTCCGGCCCATGCACGCGATTGCCGTGTGGCAGCAGGAAGTCGGACGCGGCGACGATCGGCGCGGGCGGTGTGTGGATTCCGATCAGGCTGGTGCTGACCAGAAGCTTGCCCTTGGCACGTTCCTTGGCGAGCTCGATCAGCTCGTGATTGCGTCTGGCGTCGATGATCGGGTGCGCCCAGACATTCTCGAGATCGACCTCGTTGCCGATCTCGATCAGCACGTTGGTCGCGTTCTTCTCGATCAGCCAATCGACGGTGTTGGTGACGGCGGCCTTCACCGCGCTCTCGTCGCGGAAGGTGCCGCTCTGCTTGCCGTAGAACAAGCCCACGATCACGACCATGCCGATCTGGTCGGTGGCGCGGATCACCTTCTCAAGGCGTGCGGCCCAGGCGGGTTTGATCGAACCGTCGGCGGTGAAGCCGCAGATCTGCCACGGCTGGTGCCACGAGTAGCCCTGCGGGCTGCCGCCCGAGAGATTGATGCAGACGGCCAGCAGGCCATGGGCGCGGTACGAGGGGAGCGCGGTGATGAACTCGCTCGTGCTGCGCTCGGCATCCCACGGTCCGTCGGCGTACGACCAGGCGCCGCGCGTCGACGGGTTCTCGTCGTCGGCGATGGCATTGGCCATGCGGCTGTTGAACAGCATTCCCTCGATACGGTGGCCCTTCCAGCTCCGGCCCGCATAGGTCGGCGCGCCGTTGATCAGGAAACGGCCGCCGTCGATGGTGACCTTAGAAGCCAACCGCCGCACCGTCACGGCGGCTCTCGGAGGCGCCGAGATAGGGGCCGCCGTCGGGATAGCGCCAGATGATCTGGCTCGAGCCGAAGTCGAAGCTCGGCGCCTTGGTGCGCGTGAGCTTGTGGCCGCGGCTCTCCAGCCCCTCGAGCGTCGCCTGCGGCGTGTGCTCCTCGGTCCACACCGTGCCGTCGGTCTCGTGGACGCGCCAGCGCGGGCCGTCGATCGCGGCCTGCGGATTCTGGCCGTAGTCGACGATGCGGCTGAAGACCTGCATGTGGCCCTGCGGCTGCATGGCGCCACCCATCAGGCCGAAGGTCGCGACCGGCCTGCCGTCCTTGGTGATGAAGGCCGGGATGATCGTGTGGAACGGCCGCTTCTTCGGGCCGACTTCGTTGGCATGGCCCTTGGTCGTGACGAAGCCGGTCGCGCGGTTCTGGAGCGCGATGCCGGTGCCCGGCACCACGACACCCGAGCCGAAGCCCGTGTAGTTCGACTGGATCAGCGACACCATCATGCCCGAGGCGTCGGCGGTGCCGAGATAGATCGTGCCGCCATCCTTGGGCGTGCCGGGGCCGAAGTCCTTGGCCTTCTTCGGGTCGATCAGCTTGGCGCGGCTCTTGAGGTAGCCCTTGTCGAGCATCTGCGCCGGCGTCACTTCCATGAAGCGCGGGTCGGAGACGTATTTGTAGATGTCGGCGAAGGCGAGCTTCATCGCCTCGATGCGGAGATGCGCGACCTCGGGCCCGTCCGGATCGCGGCCGGCCAGCTCGAAATTCTCGAGGATGCCCAGCGCCATGCAGGCGGCGATCCCCTGGCCCGACGGCGGGATCTCGTGCAGCGTCGTGCCGCGATAGGTGAGCCCGATCGGGTCGACCCAGTCGGGCTTGTGCTCGGCGAGGTCTTCCTTGCGCAGCGCGCCGCCGGTCTCCTTGGCGTACTTGTCCATCGCCTCGGCGAGCTCGCCGCGATAGAAGGCCTCGCCCTTGCTCTCGGCGATCTTGGTGAGCGTCTTGGCCTGGTCGGGGAACTTCCAGAGCTCGCCCGGCTGCGGTGCGCGGCCGTTCGGCAGGAACGCCTTCACCCAGCTCTCCTGCCCCTTCAGCCGATCGATCGCACGATCCCACTGCTTGGCGACCATGTAGGAGACGCGGAAGCCGTCATGGGCGTACTTGATGCCGGGCTCGAACAGGTCGGCGAAGGGCAGCTTGCCGTAGCGCTTGTGCAGCTCCATCCAGAGCGACACCGCGCCCGGCGTCGTGACGCTGCCCCAGCCGACATGGGGCATCTTGTCCTGCCCCTTGTACTGGTCGGGCGTCATCAGCGCCGGCGAATGGCCCGACGCGTTGAGGCCCACCAGCTTCTTGCCGTCCCACAGGATGCAGAAGGCGTCGGCGCCGATGCCGTTCATCGTGGGCTCGACGACGGTGATGGCGATCGCACTCGCGATCGCGGCATCGACCGCGTTGCCGCCCTTGGCCAGCATGCGCAGGCCCGCGGTGGCGGCAAGGTGCTGGGAGGAGGCTACGACGTTGTCGGCGAAGACGGGCAGCTTCTTGGTGCTGTAGGGGAAGTCGTACGAAAAAGACGGCACTCGGAATCCTCTCTACTTCTGCTTCGAGGGCTGGATCGCCTCGATGCGCGCCACGAACCGCGGCGTCTGCAGGAACTGCCTGTGTTCGGCGGCGCTCTTGCCCAGCAGGCGGGAAAGATCGAGCACGCCGGAGCCCGCGATCTCGCCCATCCGCCCGGAGAGCGTCACGCGTTCGCCAAGCCGCAGGGTTTTTAGCGCCGCGATGGCCCCTTCGGAAAGGCCCGGAGGCGGCGCCGCACGGGATCGTGTGGAGAAAAGATCGGCCACGGTGCCTGCGAAGGCCAAAGCCCAGTCGTTGAACGCGTAGAGCGAAACCTGTCTTCCGATATCGAGGGTGAGGGCCACGTCCTTGGCGTTGCCCTCGATCTTCGTGAGCGTGCCGCACCAGTCGGCGAAGGCGCCGACCCTGGAGGCCAGCGCCACGCTCTGCTTGGCCGCTTCCTCGACCTGCAGCGGGTTGTTCGACGCGAGCGCGGGCTTGGCGAGTGCGGCCAGCCCGTCGAGGAACGCCTTCTGCTCGGGGTTGCGCTCGTGGCACGGCCGGTCGAAGCACCCGCCGAGCAGGAGGCCGGCGCCTCCGAGGATGACTACGCGACGCGCCGGCATGCTGTCGTCAGGCCGCCTTGGCCTGCGCCTTCTGGCGCTCCTCTTCCTTCAGCTCCTTCTTCGAGAGCTTGCCGACCGGGGTCTTGGGCAGCTCCGGCCGGATCTCGAGCGCGATCGGCATCTCGTGCTTGCCGACCTTGCCGTCGAGATGCTTCAGCAGCTCCTCGAAGGTGAGCGAGGCGCCGGGCTTCAGCTTGGCGAAGACCTTGGGCGCTTCCTGGCGGTGCGGATGCGGGATGCCGATCACGATCACCTCGTCGACGGCGGGATGCTCGTAGACCGCCTCCTCGATCATGCGCGGATAGACGTTGTAGCCCGAGGAGATGATCAGGTCCTTGGAGCGGTCGACCAGGTAGAGCCAGCCGGCCTCGTCCATGTAGCCCATGTCGCCGGTGCGCAGGCCCATCCAGTTGGAGGAGGGATGGCGGAACAGCACCTTCTCGCTCTCCTCCGGCTTCTTCCAGTAGCCCTTCATGACCTGCGGGCCGATGATGCAGACCTCGCCGACATTCTCCTTGCCGGGCGGCAGCACGCGATCGCCGTTCTCCATGTCGCGGATCTCGATCACCGTGCCGGGCATCGGCACGCCGCACGAGCCGACGCGGCGCACGCTCTTGTCGACCGGGCAGATCGCGCCGGTGGGCGAGGTCTCGGTGAGGCCGTAGCCCTCGATCAAGGTGGCGCCCGTCAGCTTCTCGAAGCTCTGCTGCACCTCGACCGGCAACGGCGCGCCGCCCGACATGCAGATCTTGAGCGACTTCAGGTCGAGCCCTTGAGCCTTCGGATGCTTGTTGATCGCGGTGTAGAGCGTCGGCACGCCGGGCAGGAACGTCGGCTTCTTCTTGCCGAGATCGTTCACGATCATGTCGATGTCGGGCCGCGGGTAGAGGATGAGCTGGTTGCCGTTGCGCACCGCGCCCAGCATGATTCCCGACAGCGCATAGATGTGGAACAGCGGCAGCACGCACACGACCTTCTCGGTGCCGGGCGTGGTGTAGGGCGTGGTCCAGCTCTGGCCCTGGGCCATCGCCGACATGACGCAGCCGTGCGTCAGCATCGCGGCCTTCGGGAGTCCCGTGGTGCCGCCGGTGTATTGCAGCAGCGCCACCTCGTCCCACAGGTTCTCGCTCGCCGGCTTGTGCTTGGTGTAGCTGCCGTCGTTGGCCAGCAGGTCCTTGAACGACATGTGCCAGTCGTCCCGCGGCCACTGCGAGATCTCCTTCTTCTTCGCCAGCGGATAGAGCCAGCTCTTGGGCCACGGCAGGTAGTCGGCGATCGAGCCCACGATCAGCTTCTTGAGGCGCGTCTTGCCGCGCATCGCGGCCATCTTCGGGTAGAGCGCCGTAACGTCGAGCGTGACCAGGATGTCGGTCTCGCTGTCGCCGATCTTGAACTCGAGCTCGCGCGCGGCATCGAGCGGCGAGTAGTTCACCACGCGGCCGCCGGCCTTCAGCACGCCGAAGAAGGCGATGATGTAGTGCGGCGTGTTGGGCAGGTAGAGGCCGACATTGACGCCGGGCTTCACGCCCAGCTTCTGGAACCCGGCCGCCGCCTTGTCGGAGGCGTCCTTGTAGTCCCGGAAGGTCATCACCTTGTCGAGGAAGTCGGTGAAGGGCCGGTCGCCGAACTGCGCGCAGCTCTCCTCGAAGATCTCGTGGATGGTCTTCTTCGGAACCTCGAGCTCCCACTTCACGCCCGGCGGGTAGCTCTTCTCCCAAGGATAGTTGGCCATTTGTCGTGTTCCTCCCTGCATCGACTATGCGAGGGCGGCTACGACAGGGTCAAGAAGCGCCCCTCAGGAGCTTTGCGGTATCCGATATTCGTAGGCGTAGACCGTGCGGAAGCCCTGCGCCTCGTAGAGGGGCATCGCGGCGGCGTTGGTCGACACGACCTGCAGGTAGGCGAAGCGCGCGCCCCGGCCCCAGGCCCAGGCGTAGAGGCTCTCGGTGACCCGCCGCGCCAGTCCCTGCCGGCGCGCCTCGGGCATCACCAGCACGTCGAACAGGCCCATATGGTCGCCGTCGACCGCGCCGATCGCCATGGCCATCGGCCGGCCTTCCTTCTCGACGAAGGCGAAGCCTGCGGGTTGGGCGATGGCCGCCAGCATCCGCTCCATGGTCGCGCGGTGCTCGGGCCGGACCGGGCTGTGGGTGCAGAAGGCCTCGATCCAGGGCGGGGTTGGGGCGGGGTGGATCGCGACCTCCGGGTCGGCCCTGAAGCCCTCGTGCAGGGGGCAGCGCTGCATCAGGCTGCGCTCGATCGCCCGGTAGCCGCGCGCCGCCAGCAACCCGTCCATGGTCGGCGGGGCCAGCGGGCTCAACCGCCAGACCGGCGGCAGTCCGCGGGCGCGATGGGCGGCCTCCACGGCTTCGATTTCTGTCGAAGCCTCTGGCCCCAAGGCATTGATCGAATTGGCTCTTTTGGTGTAGCCGCCCGAGAAGCGCAGGCGCCAGCCGGCCAGATCCTGGGTCTCCAACGCGGGCCAGCCGCGGAAGGCCAGCTCTTCCAGCCGGCGGA
>SCVT01000591.1 GCA_004296815.1 Reyranella sp.
TTACGGCGGCGCCGCCGCGATGCCGCAGATCTACCGCGACATGGGCCTGGAGCGGCTGCGCATCCTGGTGGCCGAGTCGGCGAAGCCCAAGCCGATCGCACCGATGGACCGCATCGTCATCCCGCGCCTCAACTACAATCCACTCGATCGATTGCTCGGCCGAGAGACGCCCCCTGCCCTTGCCCCTGCCGCGGCGCCGACCAACGGCCCGCTCGAAAAGGCGTTGCGCAATCCGAAGCGGCTGCGCACCCCGGGCCGCCAGCGCGCGTCGTTCCTCTACCACCTGAAGGTCAGCGGCTCCGTCGAGCAGGCCGCGGCACGGGCCGGTGTCAATCGCGGCTCGCTCTATCGTTGGCGGCGGCAGGGTGCGCCCTTCGCCGAGCGCTGGGATGAGGCCATCGCGCAGAGGGCACGCGAGGTCGGCGACGACATCGTTCTCCAGGCGGCCCAGGTCCAGATCGACCCGCTGTTCTACGAAGGCAAGCAGGTGGGCGAACGGCGGAGGATCAACACGCGGCTGCTGATGCACGTGCAGCGGCGCATGGACGGCGAGCGCCACCGCGCCGAGGACCGCGCGGAGCGGCGCGGGCGGGCGCTCGACGAGACTGCGCTGGCCGAGCGCATCGTCGCCCTCGTGAGTCAGCGTCTAGAAATGTCCCGTCCGGCGAGTCCTGTCGCGACGCCGGATACCGTCGGTTCACCCAATGAAACCAAAGGCCTGAAGGACGCGGCGTGACTCCCGCCGCGTCGCCGGCGGCTGACTCCTCAGCCGCCGTGCACCGGTCCCATCGGCCGGAGCTTGATGCCCTTGCGCAGGTGCTTGTAGGGCATGTCGACCGGATCGGTGATGTGCGCGCCGGTCGACTGCACCACCAGGATCGTCTCGGCGATCGGCTGGAAGTCGGCGCGGAAGTGCACCGTCGACTTCAGGCCGAGGATCGGCACGTCGGCGGGCTCCACGCCGACCGTGCGGAACATCTCCTTGTCGGCGGCCTGCACGCGCTTGCAGGCGAGCACCGCCGAGACACCCGACGCCTCGTCGGTGACCAGCGCCATCGGCCCGATCTGGAACTTGGCGCCGCCGTAGAACGGGCCGGTGCCGGTGAAGATGCCGTCGCTCAGCTTCACCACGCGCCAGTCGGCCTCGAGCGGCGTCTCGCCGCCATAGCCCACGACCGCACCGATGCCGCGGCGCATGATGTTGCCCTCGCCCGTCTCGACCGCCGCCTTCGCCGCGCCCTCGTCGACGATCATGCCGATCACCGCGCCCTTGGCCTTGTGCCGCATCAGCGCCGCCAGCAGGCCGATCGTGTCCGAGGTGCCGCCGGCACCGGGATTGTCCTGCACGTCGGCCAGCACGATGGGCTTCTTCGCCTTCTTCGAGAGCTCGATGGCGCGAAGTGCGGCCTGGTCGGGATCGAGCAGCTCGCCGGCGAAGGCCTTCTCCTGCGCCTTCACGGCGCTCGCGAGCTTGTCGGCCGCGGCCTCGACCGCCTCCTTGTCGTGGCCGTAGACCACGAGTGCGGGCCCGCACTGCGCGATGTCGGCCGGCGGGAAACCCGGCGTGTGCGTGACGCTGACGATGCCCTGATTGTGGCTCTTCTCGCCCGCTTCCAGCTCGCCCACGAGATCGAAGATGCTCTTGGCCGGCTCGATGAAGGTGCACTGCCAGACCAGCGGGATCAGGAAATCGAGCTGGCGATAGGCGCGATAGACCGGGCGCTTGTCCTTGAGCAGCTTGTCGAGCAGCTCGACCGCGCGGCTGCCCGTCACCGCCATGTCGATGTGCGGATAGGTCCGGTAGCCCACCAGTGCGGTCGAGAACTTGGCCATCTCGGGCGTCAGGTTGGCGTGATAGTCGAGGCTCGCCACGATCGGCAGCGTGTCGCCCACGATGCCGCGGATACGCCGCAGCAGCTCGCCCTCGCCGTCCTCGGTGTTCTCCGCGACCATGGCGCCGTGCAGGTCGAGGTAGATCGCGTCGAAGGGGCCAAGCTTGCGGATGTCCTCATCGAACAGCTTCCACATGCGCTCGTAGGCGTCCTCGGTGACGTAGGAGGCCGGCGCCGCGGCCGACCAGGCGAGCGGCACGATCTCGTGGCCGAGTTCCTTGAGCTTCTTCACCGCACCCGCGATCGGGATGTTGAAACCCTCGACGCCCGCGATCATCTCAGGCCCGCGCAGCAGCGGCGGCCAGGCATCGGCCCTTACGAACTCTTCCCAGGTGGCCTGCTGCGGCGCGAACGTGTTCGTCTCGTGCTGAAAACCACCCACAGCGATTCGCGCCATCGACCCGAACTCCTCTTCCCATTGCGACTGCTGCCATCGACCATAGCATGGCATGCGCAAGATCCTGCTCCTGCTCGTTCCGCTGGCTCTTTCGGCCTGCAACACCACGTCGCTGTGGGAGAAGGCCGGCACCGACCAGGCGGCCATGAGCCTCGACCTCGGCAAGTGCCGGCACGAGGCCTTGCAGGAAGCGGCGCGAACCTACGCCACCGAGCGCAGGTATCCGTTCTATGAACAGCCCTTCTTCATCGGCGGCCTGACGGAAACGTCGTGGCGGCTGCGTCGCGCGGTGGAGAACGATCAGGCCTATGCGGAGAAGGCGCTGGCGGCGGGCTGTATGCGCCGGAAGGGTTATCAGCCGACGCCCGCCTGATGCGTCCGAGCCGCGCCGCGGTGAACGCGGCGACGGCGGCGCCCAGCAACAGCAGGATGTCCATGCCGGCGACCGCATGGAGATGGGGCAGCACCAGGCTGCGGCCGAGATGATGGCCCGTTGTCACGGCGTTCAGGAAAACGGCCGCGACGGCGAGGACGGCGATCGTCCGGCATTGGTCGATCCAGGCGCGCCCGGGAAACGTCCAGGCGTGAACGAAGGTCGCCAGCCAGACGAGGTGGAAGACCCAGACCTCGAGCGCGCCGCGATCCTGGCCGAGGAATCTCGCGTTGAGCGGCAACAGGCGGTTCACCACGAAGAAGGCTGTGGTGGCGATCAGCATGCCGGCGACCGAGCCGACCGTCAGTCCCTCGACGACGCGCACGCCGCGCCGTCCGAGCTGCGGGTGCTTCTTGCGCCGCGATTCCAGCCAGAAGAGATAGCCCGTCGCGATCAGCACGCAGCCCGCGAGGCCCAGGACGAAGTAGATCCATCGCAGCGTCCAGTGGCGGAACTGGATGAAGTGCAGGCCCGAGATGAAGCGCTGTGCGTTCATCACCGGCGCGGTCGACGACACCTGTATCACCGCGCCCGTCGCGCGATCGAACCAGACGGCATCGAGGTTCATCGTCACGCTGTCGTCGTAGGTCCGGCGGACCTCGACATAGGCGTTGGCGTCGCCGGGATACCAGACGCGCAGGAAATTGGGTTTCCCCCCGGCCCACTGCCTCGACGCCTCGGCGACCATGGCGTCGAGCGATGCGGTGGCCCTCGCCGGTGCGTCCGCCTTGGGCCGGTTGAAAATGCCATAGGCGTCCCGATTGAACGCGCGGCGGTCGCCGTCGTAGGCGAGGTCGCGCACATCGGGAAAGTAGATCGCGAAGAAGATGACCAGGCCGGACAGCGTGACGAGGAAATGGAAAGGCAGTCCCAGCACGCCCGTCAAGTTGTGCAGGTCGAGCACGAGGCGGCGCGGCTTCCTGTCAGCGCGGAAGGTGAAGAAGTCGGCGAAGATCTTGCGGTGGATCACCACGCCCGACACGCAGAGCGCCAGCATCGCCATGCCGGCGAGACCCACGATCCAGTAGCCCACCGACCACAGCCGGATGTTCAGGCTGTAGTGGAACGGGAAGATGAACCGCGTGCCGGCCCACGAGCCGGCCTCGGGCAGCAGCGCCGAGGTCGACGGATCGATGTGTCGTTCCTGGAACGGCCCGGTCGCCGGGCGCCACACCAGCCGCATCGCGGGCTCCCGCTCCGTCGGGAAAAGCAGGTACCAGGCGTGGGCGCCGTCGACCAACGGCTGCACGTCGCGGGCGGCGGCGTCGAGGGAGCCGATTTCGGCCAGCGCCAGCCGCGTCGGCGGCTTCATCCAGCGGTCGATCTCGCGGTCGAAGACCGAGAGCGTGCCCATCCAGAAGATGCCGAACAGCAGGCCGCCCAGCACCACCCCGGCCCAGGTGTGCAGCCAGTTCATGGAGTCGCGGAAAGTCGGCTCCACCTCAGATCCAAACGCGGGTCATCACTGACTAGACGAACGAGCGGCCCGGATTTCTCCTCTCGCGAGGCATATTTTGCCGGTTGCTCAGCCCTTGCCCGTCGCGTCCTCGATGGCCCTGAGCAGGACCGGCCAGTATTCCTCGCCGTGGCCGAGCTCGATGGCGCGTTCCATCAGCTCGCGCGCCACGTCGGCGCCGAGCGCCGGCACGCCCGTCTCCTCGGCCATGCCGATGGCATAGGAGAGGTCCTTGAGCGCGTACCTGGTCGAGAAGGCGCGCTCGGGGAACACGCCCGGCAGCATCGCCTTCATGCCGTGGTTGCGCAGCGCGAAGGAGTCGGCCGAGCCCTTGGTCAGGGTCTCGAACAGGACCTTGCCGTCGACGCCGTTGGCGCGTGCAATCGCCAGGCCCTCGGCCAGCGCCACCACGGTCTGGAACAGGATCATGTTGTTCATGATCTTGACCGTCTGCCCGGCGCCCGCCTCGCCGCAATGCGTGACCTCGCTCGCCATGTGGCGCAGCAGCCGCTCGATGCGGGCGAAGCACTGCGCCGTGGCACCGACCATGATCGACAGCGTGCCGTCGATCGCGGCCTGGCGCGTACGGGCGACCGGCGCATCGGCGAAGGCCGAAGCCTTGCCCTCGAACTCGGCGTAGAGACGGCGCGCCAGCAGAGGTGGCGCCGTGCTGAGATCGATGATCGTCCAGCCGAGCTTGGCCTTGGCGACCAGGCCGCCGCTGCCCAGGCAGATCTCCTCGACCTCCTTGCCGCCCGGCAGGGAGAGGAAGATCGTGCGGCAGGTCGTGGCGATCTCGTCGACCGAGGCCGTCTTCACGCCGTCAGCGGCGAGGCGCTGCAGCGGCGCGGCATCGCGGTCGGCCGCCAGCACGGTGGCACCGCTCTTCTTCGCCAGGTTGCGGCACATCGGCTCGCCCATGGTGCCGACGCCGATAAATCCGATCATGTCCGTCATGTCAGTCCACGATGAAGAGTTTGGCACCCTTGTCGGTGCGGGAACGGTGGCCGAGCGTGTTGTCCGCCACCTGGTAGCTCTGGCCGGCCTTCAGCTCGACGGTGCGGCCGTCGGCGAGCTCGGTCGAGAGCTCGCCCTCCAGCACCATCAGCACGTGGCCCTTCTGGCACCAATGGTCGGCCAGGTAGCCCGGCGTGTACTCGACCACGCGGACACGGATGTTGTTGAAGTTCTTGGTGCGCCAGTAGGCCTTGCCGGTCTCGCCGGGGTGCTCCGTGCGCTCCACGCTCTCCCAGTCGGTCGTGCCGAAGGGTATGTCGAACATCAGCATGGCCCGTTAATCCCACTGCTCCAGCGCACGTGCAAGGCTTTCGGGGCCGCGATAGAGCATGGCGCGCCAGCCGGCCATGCGGGCGCCGTCGACGTTGGCCGCCGAATCGTCGGCGAACAGGATCGATTGGGCGACAGCGACACCCATGCGCGCCTGGGCGTTGGTGAAGAAGACACGCTCGGGCTTGCAGACGCCGAGCGCCGCCGAATAGATGATCTCGTCGAAATGCGCGTCGAGCCGGGCATGCTCGCGCAGATACGCGACGCGGTGATGCTCCTGGTTGGTCGCGGCATAGACCTTGCCCCCGGTCCGCGCGCGCCAGGCGTCGGCCTGGGCCAGCACGCTGCGGTCGATGACGCAGTCCTTCTCGAACCAGTAGGCGACGAATTCGTGGAGCCGGTCGGCAAGTCCCTTCGTCTCGAGGTAGGGCTGCAGGGCGACGTAGAGGTCGAGCCGGCCGCGCAGCACCTGGTCGACGAACACCTGCTTGAAGAAGTTGCGCGCCATCTCCTCGTGGCCGAAGCCCCAGTCGGCCTCCATGGTGGCGTACCACGGATGCGCCGAGCCGGGCTGGGCGAGCGAGACGACGCCGTCGATGTCGAGGACGAGAACGGGACTGGCGGACATGGGCCGTCATGCTACAGCAAATCGATGGAGCTCGTGGTCCCTTCCCTCGACCGGTTGCCCGCCTATGCAGACGCGCTGAGCCGCGGCTTCTGGTCGGACAATCTGCGCCGCGAGGCATCGGCCCGCGAGGAGCTGGCGAAGATCGCCGCAGATCCCGCCGCCTTCGTGGCCTCGCTCGACGATCCCGAGGCGCGCGGCACGCCGATCGTGCTGCCCGACGGCAGCACCGTGAAGCGCCTGCCGAGCTATCGGCGCTGGATGTGGGACGACGGGTTCTGCGGCAACGTGAACTTCCGCTGGCAGCCCGGCACGTCGGCGCTGCCGCCGCATGTGCTGGGGCATCTTGGCTACTCGGTCGTGCCGTGGCAGCGGCGGCGCGGCTATGCGACCCGGGCGTTGGCGCTGATCCTGCCCGAGGCGCGACGGCTCGGACTCACCTGGGTCGACCTCACGACCGATCCCGACAACATCGCCTCGCAGAAGGTCATCACCGCCAACGGCGGCCATCTGGTCCAGCGCTTCACCCACCTGCCCGCCCATGGCGGCGGCGAGGGCCTGCTGTTCCGGATTCCGCTAGCGCGGGCTGCCTGAGCGCACGACGGTCTCGGCCATGGCGGCGAGCGCGGCCAGGCCTCGTGTCTTGAGCGCGCGCGAGGAATCGCGGCCGCCGATCCCGCCCTCGAGCACCAGGGTGATGAAACCGTGCATGGTGGCCCAGGCGAAGTCGGTCATGCGCTGCCGCACCTCGCCCGACGCATGGCCCAACGCCTCCTCGACCTCGTCGGCCAGCAGGCTACGGACCGCTTCGGCGGCACCGTCCGCCGCCTTCGCTTCGAGGCGGACCGCCTCCTGGCTGTACATGAGCTGGAACAGGACGGAATTGGCCGCGGCGAAGGCCATATAGCCCACGCCCAAGCCGACGAGGCGGGCCGCCGGCTCCGCTCCCGCCCGGCCCGCCTCGGCCGCCATGGCGGCCACCAGTTCCTCGAAGCCGCGACGGACCAGCTCGGCCAGCAGCTCGTCCATCGATGCGAAATGGTGGGCGGGTGCCGCGTGCGAGACGTCGGCGCGGCGGGCGCATTCGCGCAGGGTAAAGCCGCGCACGCCCTTCTCCTCGAGCAGCTTGCGCCCCGAGGCGACCAGCGCCTCCCTGAGGTCGCCGTGATGGTAGGCGCGGGTCTTGGATCGGCTCATCTGGCCTCCAGCAAGATATCATCCACCTTAATCTTGACGCTGGAAAGAGGCCAAATTCCGGCTGACACGCCCGCCTCCCCGTGGCTTGCTCGCCCCTCTTCGAGGGAGCTTGTGTATGACTTTCGAGACTTGGGCGGCCTTCGCCGCGGCGTCCAGCGTCCTTCTGGTGATCCCGGGCCCGACCGTCCTGCTGGTCGTGTCCTACGCACTGGGCCAGGGCTGGCGCACGGCGCTGCCCATGGCGGTCGGCGTGGCGCTGGGTGACTTCACCGCTATGACACTGTCGATGCTGGGGCTGGGCGCCCTGCTCGCCACCTCGGCCACGCTGTTCACCGTGCTCAAGTGGGTGGGCGCGGCCTACCTTGTCTATCTCGGGATCAAGCTCTGGCGCTCGGGCGGCGCGCTCGACGCCCAGCCCCGCACCGACGCCGTGTCGGCGGCCAAGATGCTCGGCCACGCCTGGCTGGTGACGGCGCTCAACCCCAAGAGCATCACCTTCTTCGTGGCCTTCCTGCCGGCCTTCATCGACCCGACGGCCGACTTCCTCACCCAGATGCTGGTCTTCGAGGCGACGTTCCTCGTGCTGGCCTTCGCCAATGCCTTCGGCTACGCGCTGGTCGCCTCGCGCGCCCGGCGCTTCGCCTCCGATTCGCGCGCCATCGGCGTGGTGAACAAGGTCGGCGGCGGCCTGCTGGTCGGCGCCGGCGTGGCGACGGTGGGCTTCGCCGGCTCGCGCAGCTAGCAGACGCTGGCGACCCCGGCGTGACTCGAACACGCAACATCCTGCTTAGAAGGCAGGTGCTCTATCCAGTTGAGCTACGGGGTCGATCCGGCAGACCCGGTCAGTGCGTCCAGCGACCGACGCGAGTGTAGGCGAAATTGTCGGCGTAGGCCTTCGGTCTGACGGGCCGGCTGTGGGGCATCTCGACCGTGTACTGCCAGCCGTTCTTCTCGGCATGGGCCTTGGCTTCGTCCAGCGTCGGGAAGAACAGCTTCACCTGCTGCATGGTGTTGCGCGAGCTGGTCCAGCCCATCAGCGGGTCGATCTCCTTGCGCGACGGCTCGGCCTCGAGCACCCACTCCAGGGTGTTGGCCTGGCCGGACTGCATGGCCGTTTTGGCCGGCTTGAAGATGCGAACCTGCATGGCTCCTGCTACTCCGCTGAGACCGATCGGTGGACCGGGGAACGTGGTCGGGGCGGCCGGATTCGAACCGACGACCTTCTGCGCCCAAGGCAGACGCGCTACCAGACTGCGCTACGCCCCGCCGAAACACCTCGCTGACGCGAGGGTTTCTACCAGCGACCCGGGCGGGTCGAAAGCGCAATTTCCGGGTGATAGGCTCCGGCCCATGTTCGACCAGACGCCCGAGGAAGGCCGGCCGGGCCGGGCCCCGTCCATCAACGTGCTGGGCGGCGTCCTGCTTCCCTGCTCGACCGAGCCCGTGACCGGCTTCTACCGCGACGGCTGCTGCAACACCGGTGCGGAGGATATCGGCTTGCACACGGTCTGTGCCGTCATGACGGCGGAGTTCCTGATGTTCTCCAAGTCGCGCGGCAACGACCTCAGCACGCCGATGCCGCAGTACGGGTTCGCCGGCCTCAAGCCCGGCGACCGCTGGTGCCTCTGTGCCAGCCGTTGGAAAGAAGCCTTCGATGCCGGCGCTGCGCCCCTCGCCGTGCTCGAGGCCACACACGCCGTCACCCTGCGCGTCGTCTCGCTCGACGACCTCAAGCAGCACGCCTTCCGGCCACACTAGCTTCCGGCTCACTGTCCTCATCCTGTAACGCACGCCCGTCTACATTCCGCCGCGGTCGAGTTGAAGGCCGGGGGCGGGGGTCATGCAGGCAGGCATTTTCGAGAGCGGTCCATCGTTGCGTGGGCCGCTTCTGGCGCTCGCCACCTTCTTCGCCCTGCTGACCGGCCTTGCCGCGCCGCTCGCCGCCGAGCCCATCCGTGGCGCGGGCTCCACCTTCGTCGCACCGCTGATGGAACGTTGGCAGCAGCGCTTCCGTGAGGTGCAGGCCGACGGCGGCGACCAGCTCTCCGTCGACCTGGGAGTCGACTACGAGCCGGTCGGCTCGCTCGCGGGCGTCATGCGGGCGTCGCAGCTCGGCATGGATTTCGGCGTGACCGAACGGCCGCTGACCACGGCGGAGCTCGCGCGCGACGGACTCGGCCAGTTTCCCCTGGTCATGGGCGGCATCTCGATCGTCGCAAACCTCGAGGGCGTCGCGCCCGGCGCGCTGCAGCTCACCGGGCCCGTGCTTGCGGACATCTACCTCGGCCGCATCACCACGTGGAACGCGCCTGCGATCGCAGCACTCAATCCCGGACTGACGCTGCCCGCCGCCCCCATCAAGGTCGTCCATCGCAGTGACGGCTCGGGCACGACCTACAATCTCGCCGTGTTTCTCTCGGGCAAGAGCGAAGCCTGGAAGAGCTCGCTCGGCGCCGACACCGAGCTGCGCTGGACGACGGGTTTGGGCGCGCGCGGCAATGCCGGAGTCGCGCGTGCGGTGCGCGAGACCCGCAATGCCATCGGCTATGTCGAATCGGGCCTCGCGGCGCGCCTCGGTCTCGCCGACGTTCGCCTGCAGAATCGCAGCGGCGCCTTCGTGCGCGCCGACGCGGCCACGATCTCGGAGGCGGCCCTGGGCGTCGACTGGGCGAAGTCCGCCGACTTCGATCTCCTCATCGTCGATTCGCCGGGCGCTGGTGCCTACCCTCTCGTCGCCACCGTCTTCGTCGTTGCGCCGAAGAAGCGGACGCCGTCGCGGCGGGCCGCCTTCCAGTTCTTCCGCTTCGCCCTGGGCGACGGCAGCCGCGACGCGCTCGACCTCGGCTACGTGCCCCTGCCCGCCCCGCTCGTCCAGACCCTGATCGCGACCTGGCCGAAGACCTTCACCGGCGCTCGCTAGCGCCTACGTCCAAGCTTCCGACGGAGACGACAGACCATGCAGATCGACTATTTCACGCAGGTTCTCGTGCCTGTCATCGGCGGCCTCGGCATCTTCATGCTCGGGCTCGAGTTCATGTCCAATGGCATCCAGGCGCTGTCGGTCAACAAGATGCGGGCCTTCCTCGCCAAGGCCGCCGGCACCCCGGTCAAGGGCGTCATTGCCGGCACGCTGATCACCGGCGTGATCCAGTCCTCAACCGCGATGACGGTCATGACCGTCGGTCTCGTGAACGCGGGCGTCATCGCCCTTCGGCCGGCGATCAGCGTCATCATGGGCGCCAACATCGGTACGACGCTCGGCAACGGCCTGATCGCCCTGCCGCTCGGACCGCTCGGGCTGATCTTCTCGGGCTTCTTCGCGCTGGTCTACGTGTTCGCCAAGAGCGAGAAGGTCCGCAACATCGCGCTCGCCTGCATGGGCTTCGCGCTGATCTTTTACGGCCTCAACCTGATGACCGGCGGCCTGCGCCCGCTGCGCAACATGCCCGAGGTCATGGAGATCATGCGCAGCCTGAAGGCCGACAACTACATCGCCCTGCTGAGCTGCGTCGCGATCGCTGCCTTCATCACGGCGATGATCCACTCGTCGTCGGCGACGATCGGCATTGTGATGGGTCTCGGCTCCGCCGGCATCCTCGACTGGCAGACCGCGGTCGCCTTCTCGCTCGGCGCCGACCTCGGCACCACGATCACCTCCTGGATGGCGTCGTGGACACTCTCCAAGAACGCCAAGCGGGCGGCCTACGCACACATATCGTTCAACATCATCGGCGTGATGGTGACGATACCGCTGTTCTTCGTATCGATGGACGTCCTGAAATGGGTGATGCAGTGGTTCGGCGGCGATCCCGGCATCCCCGTCATGATCAACGGCAAGGAGACCTTGCCCCTCGTTCCCGTCGCGGTCGGTCTCTACTCGACCTTCTTCAACGTCTTCAACACCGCCCTGCTCTTCCCGTTCGTCGGCGTGTTCGAGCGGGTGCTGAGCCGCGTCGGCCGCACCGATTCCGAGGACGTCGAGGACTACTCGGCGCCGAAGTATCTCGACAAGGCGCTGGCCGACGACTTCGTCAAGGCGGTGCCGGCGGTCCAGCAGGAGACCTACCGGCATCTCCATGCGGGCGCCTTGTTCCTCGACATCGCGCGCGGCTCGAAGAAGGCGCCGTCCGATCCCGGCGACCACTATGCCGCGACCGACATCCTGTCGCGCGACATCCGGGCCTACACCGCGAACCTCCTGCAGGCCGACCTGCCGCATGAGCAGGTCGATCTCCTCGCGAGCATGATCGAGGAGGCGGACTTCACCGCCGCACTCGCCGAGTCGCTCCACCAGGTGGCACGACGCGTGAAGCGAGAGAAGTTCAGCGCTCAGGCGCAGGACATCGTCAGCCAGTCCCTCGACAAGCTCGAATTCTCTCTTCGCGACATCGTGCCGGACTTCGGACTCGTCATGCCTTCGATGCCGGCACGCCACATCAAGTTCCCGACGATCGAGGAACTTCGCGCCAAGACCCTGGCGCTCGGCGCCAACGCCGGCGCCAGCGAACGCGGGACCATCCTGTCGATCCTGGGGAGCATCGAACGCGCCGAATATCTCATTCGGCGGATCGACGAGGAGCGGACGTCCGTCGACCGCGAGAGTGTCCTCGCGCGGGTATCGGCGCGTCGCAGCAGCGGCACGAAGCGGCCGCCGGAGCCGTCGGGCGGTCTCGCCCCGGCGCCCGCCGAATAGCCGAGAGCCGATACGAGGCGCAGCGCCTAAAGCTGCGCCTCGCCCCGCAGGACCGGCACGCACTGGCCGGCGATGGTGGCGCGGATGCCGTCGTCCGTGCGTCGCGCAATCACCCGCAGCAGGCTCGGCCGCCCCATCTTCACGCCCTGATGGATATCGACCTTTAGCTCGCGGCCGTCCGTCAGTGACAGCAGCAGCGCACCGAGTGGACCCGCAGCACTGCCCGTGGCCGCATCCTCGAAGGTTCCACCGAGCGGCGCGAACATTCGCGCCTGCACTTTGCCCGGCCCATCGTGGGCATAGAGGTAGAGGGCGAAGCGCCCCTCGAGCTTCGGCTCGCGCTTCACGGCCGCACGAAACGGCGTGACCTCGGGCAGTGCGCGCGCCAGCGCCTCCGGCGACACTTCGGCAAGCACGAACGGATTGCCGAGCGAAGCTGCCACCGGCTTGTGCGCTTTGGTCAGCACATCGCGCTCCTGCAGGCCGGCGCAGGCCGCAACTTCGGCGACCGGGATCTCGACGCCCAGCGTCAACGGCTGCGGCGCCGCGATCGTCGCGCCGACCACGGCGCCAGAGGAATCGCGCTCGACGTCGATCGCGACCAGACCGGCCAACTCCTCGAAGCGGAGCTTGCCGTTCGTGTCCCTGCCCTGCTGCGCCAGCACGTAGGCGGTGCCGACATTGGGATGGCCGGCGAACGGCATCTCGCGCGTGCGCGTGAAGATGCGGACGCGGGCGGTGTTGGCCGGATCCTCCGGCGGCAGCACGAAGGTCGTCTCGCTGAGATTGAACTCGGCTGCCAGCGACTGCATCTCCGCGTCGCTCATGCCGCTCGCATCGGGGAACACGGCCAGTGGATTGCCACCGAACCTCCGTGTGGTGAAGACGTCGACGGTGACGAAGGAATAGGTCCGCATGGTCAGAAGATCCCGTCGACTTCGCCGTCAGCCGTGAGCCGGATGCGCTCGGCCGCCGGCACCCGTGGCAGGCCGGGCATGCTCATGATCTCGCCGGCCATGGCGACCACGAAACCCGCACCGGCAGACAATCGCACCTCGCGGATCGGCAGCGTGTGGCCGGTCGGCGCACCGCGCAGTTCGGGATCGGCGGAGAAGCTGTACTGGGTCTTGGCGATGCAGACGGGCAGCTTGCCGTAGCCCATGGCCTCGAGCGCCTTGAGGCGGCGTTGCGCGGACCCGGCGATCGCCACGCCCGAGGCGCGGTAGATCTCCTTCGCGACCGTCTCGATCTTGGCGGCCAGCGGCAGGTCGTCGGGATAGAGCGGATGGAAGGACGCCTTGCCTTCTTCCAGCGTGGCCACGGCCGCACGCGCGAGGTCCTCCGCACCTGCGCCGCCCTTGGCCCAATGCTCGCAGAGATAGGCCTTGGCGCCGGCCGCCGCACATTTCTCCTCGATCAGCTTCAGCTCGGCCGGTGTATCGCTCAGGAAGCGGTTGATGCCGACCAGCACCGGCAGGCCGAACTTGCCGAGGTTCTCGACGTGACGCAGCAGGTTGGGCAGGCCGCGCTCGACCGCGCCGACATCCTCCTTCTCGAGCGACTTCTCGTCGGCGCCGCCGTGCAGCTTCAGCGCCCGCACGGTCGCCACCACGACCGCAAGCCCGGGCTTCAGGCCGGCCTGGCGGCACTTGATGTCGAGGAACTTCTCCGCGCCGAGATCGGCGCCGAAGCCCGCCTCGGTGACGACGTAGTCGCCGAGCGCCAGGGCGGCGCGCGTGGCGATCACCGAGTTGCAACCGTGTGCGATGTTGGCGAACGGGCCGCCGTGGATCAGCACGGGGTTGTTCTCCAGCGTCTGCACGAGATTGGGCTTGGCCGCGTCCTTGAGCACGGCCGCCATCGCCGACGCCGCCTTCAGGTCACCCGCCGTGACCGGCTTGCCGTCGCGCGTCTCGGCCACGACGATGCGCGCCAGCCGCTGCTCGAGATCCTCGAGGTCGCGCGCGAGGCAGAGGATCGCCATGACCTCGGACGCTGTCGTGATGTCGAAGCGCGCCTGCCGCGGGAAGCCGTTGGCGACACCGCCCAGGCTCACCACCGTGTCGCGCAGCGCGCGGTCGTTCATGTCGAGCACGCGCGGCCAGAACACACGCCGGGCGTCGATGCCCAGCGCGTTGCCCCAGTAGATGTGGTTGTCGAGCATGGCCGCGAGCAGGTTGTGCGCCGTGGTGATGGCGTGGAAGTCTCCGGTGAAATGAAGGTTGATCTCCGCCATCGGCACGATCTGCGCCAGGCCGCCACCGGTGGCGCCGCCTTTCTGGCCGAAGCACGGGCCGAGGCTGGGCTCGCGCAGCGCGATCGCCGTCTTCTTGCCGAGCCGGCAGAGCGCATCGCCGAGGCCGATCGTTGTCGTGGTCTTGCCCTCGCCCGCCTTCGTGGGACTGATCGCCGTCACCAGGATCAGGTGGCCCTGCTTATGGCCGACGAGCGACTTCACGAAACCGCTGTCGAGCTTGGCCTTGTCGCGGCCGTAGGGCTCGAGCGCCTCCCCGGGAATGCCCAGCCGGCCCGCGACCTCGCCCATCGGCTTCTTGATTGCGCGCCGCGCGATCTCGATATCGGACATTCCACTCCCCACGCACCTACCATTGAGCGGGGCAGACCCTAGCAGGAGACACCATGAAGAGTTGGGCAAAAATCGATGGCCCCGTGGCCGACTATGTCGACGCCAACTGGCTGCGCGAGCCGCCGCTGCGACGGCGCCTGCGCGAGGAGACGGCCTCGAAGACGCCGCGTCCGACGATGCAGATTTCCGCCCACCAGGGCCAGCAGATCGGCCTGCTCGCCCGCCTGATCGGCGCCCGTCGCGCCGTCGAGGTCGGCACCTTCACGGGCTACTCCTCGCTCTGCATCGCCGAGGCGCTGCCGACCGATGGCAAGCTGTGGTGCTGTGACGTCAGCACCGAGTGGACGGCCATCGCCCGTCGCTACTGGAAGGAAGCCGGTCTCGACAACCGCATCGAGCTCACGATCGGTCCGGCAACCGCCACGCTCGACTGGCTGCTGGCGCAGGGTCTCGCCGGCCAGCTCGACCTCGCCTTCATCGATGCCAACAAGGACGACTACGACGCCTACTACGAGCGCTGCCTCAAGCTGGTGCGCCGCGGCGGCCTCGTGCTGGTCGACAATGTCCTGTGGGGCGGCTCGGTCGCCAACCTGGCCGAGAACGACCGCGACACACAGGCGATCCGCGCCCTGAACGCCAAGCTCAAGACCGACGAGCGCGTCGACCTCACCCTGTTCGCCGTGGGCGACGGCATGACGTGTGCCCTCAAGCGCTAGAAGTCGTAGCGCTAGCCGTTGCCGAAGATCGAGTGCTTGACCTTGTCGCCGGGCTTGATGCCCAGCAGCTTCGCGCTGCCGCCGTTGATCTCGAGCACGCCGCGCACCGGGAACTGGCTGGGGATCGTCTCGACCGAGTGCGGCACGGCGTTGGCGTGGATGCTGCGGATCGTGCCGTCGGCCGCGATGAAGATCATGTCGAGCGGGATCAGCGTGTTCTTCATCCAGAAGCTGACCGGCGCCTCGCGGTGGAAATCGAACAGCATGCCGTCGTAGGGGCCGAGCTTCTCGCGGAACATCAGGCCGCGCGAGCGCTCGGCGTCGTTCAGCGCCAGCTCGACGTCGAACTTGATCTCCCGCCCGGCGGTCACGATGACCAGGGAGGAGCGCTGGAACTGGATGTCGTTGCCTTGCGCCAGGGCGGCGCCGGCAAACAGCGCCAGCGGCGCTCCGAGCAGCAGGCGCCGGCCGGGCCGGACGCTCGAAATCATGGAAGCCATGGCCATGGCATAGAGCGTGGACGGCGATTTCGTCAAACCGATGACGCTTGCGTGACGGCGGCCACCTACCCATAGTCCTCCGATCATCGGGGGGAGCCGCCTTGGCGGCTGAGAGGTTCGCAAGAACGACCCCGGAAACCTGATCCGGTTAATGCCGGCGTAGGGACTGGTGACTTCGTTGGCGTCTTCTCCTCCTCTCCTGCTGCGCGAGGCGCACATCGTGCTCGACGGCTACGTCGTGGCCGACCGCCTGTCGCTCGACTTCGCAGCCGGCCGCACGACCTGCCTTCTCGGGCGCAGCGGCGTCGGCAAGACCTCCCTGCTACGCCACCTTGCCGGAGATCGGAAGAGC
>SCVT01000592.1 GCA_004296815.1 Reyranella sp.
TCGTCCTTGTAGAGGCCGAGCTTGATCAGGCGGTTCTGGATGTCGAGCACGGTCTCGCGCGAGATCGGCTGGTCGTCGTCGGGCGCGGCCTGCTGCACGCCGGAGCCGCCGGCGATCTGGCGGGCGAGGATGCCGACCGATAGCGCGTAGAGCGTCGAGCGGTTCCAGTTCATCACCGCCTTGAAGTTCGGATAGATGATGAAGGCAGGGCCGCGGAAGCCGGCCGGCAGCAGGATCGAGGCCGGCTCGTCGGACGCGGGCAGCGCGCCGCCGCCCGGCTTCTTCACGCCCATCGCAGCCCACGCCTTGACCGGCTTTTCAACGGTCGTGTCGGCCTGATCGAGCGGGAAGCCGCGCGGCAGGAACACCTCCTCGCTCGAGGGCAGACCGGGTTTCCAGCCGATGCCGCGCAGGAAGTTGGCGGCCGAGGCGAAGGCGTCGGGCAGGCTGTTCCAGATGTCGATGCGGCCGTTGCCGTCGCGGTCGACCGCCCATTTGGTGAAGGTCGACGGCATGAACTGCATGTTGCCCATGGCGCCGGCCCAGGAGCCGCGCATCTGCTCGCTGGTCATGTGGTTCATGTTGAGGATGCGCAGCGCCTGCACGGTCTCGTTGCTGAAGAAGGCCTGGCGCTTGGTCATGCAGGCGAGCGTCGCCACGGAGCGGACGACGCGGAAGTCGCCCATGTAGGTGCCGTAATTGGTCTCGATGCCCCAAAAGGCCATGAGATACTGCGGCGGCACGCCGTACTCGGCCTGCAGCGCATCGAGGAGCTGGCGATGCTGCGCCATGCGCTGCTGGCCCTTGGCGATGCGGTCGGCCGAAACGGTGCCGCCGACATACTTCGCGTAGGTCAGCGAGAACTCGGGCTGGCGGTTGTCGAGGTCGACCACCTTCTGGTCGGGCGTCAGGCCCTGGAAGGCGCGGTCGGCGATCGCGGCTGGTACGCCCTGCTTCATGGCGTCGGCCTTGATGTTCTGCAGGCAGTCGCGGAAGCCGCTGTCCTGAGCGAACGCGGGGCCTGCGAGGAGCGCCGTCGTTGCGGCGAGGAGCATGACTCTCGAGAAGGGGATCATACCCCGGAGAATATCACGACCCGGCGACGGTCATCCCGTCAATTCGCACCGTCGGCGCATTGGTCGAGCTCTTGAATTGCAGGTCGTTGGCCGGCGTCATCTTGAGGAACATGTCCTTGAGATTGCCAGCGACGGTGATGCCGCTCACCGGCCAGGCGAGCTCGCCCTTTTCGATCCAGAAGCCCGAAGCGCCGCGGCTGTAGTCGCCGGTCACTCCGTTCACGCCATGACCGATCATGTCGGTGATGAAGAGGCCGCTCTTGATGTCGCCGATCAGCTCCTCGACCGAGACCTTGCCCTTCTCGAGATAGAGGTTCGAGCTGGTGGGCGAGGGCGGACCGGAGACGCCACGCGCGGCGTGGCCGGTCGGCTTCAGGTTGAGCTGGCGGGCCGCGGCAAGGTCGAGGAACCAGGTCGTGAGCACGCCGTCGTCGATCACGGCGCGGCGCGTGGTCTGCAGCCCCTCGGCGTCGAACGGCCGGCTGCCCAGCCCGCGCTTGCGCAGCGGGTTGTCGAGGATGCGGATACCCTCGGCGAACACGCGCTGGCCCATCCTGTCCTTGAGGAACGACGTACCGCGCGCCACGGCGCGGCCGTTGATGGCGCCTGCGAGATGGCTGACGAGGCCGCCCGAGACGCGGCGGTCGTAGATCACGGGCACGCGTGCGCTCTGGGTCTTGCGCGGGTTGAGGCGGCGGACGACGAACTTGCCGGCGTTGCGGCCGACCTTGGCCGGCGCCATCAGGTCCTCGATATGGACCGCGCTGGTCCACTCATAGTCGCGTTCCATGCCGGTGCCTTCGCCGGCGAGGACCGAGCAGGAGAGCGAGCTGCCGCTGCGCTTGTAGCCGCCGGAAAAGCCGTTGCTGGCGGCCAGCATGACGGAGGTGCGGCCCCAGCCCGCCTCGGCGCCCTCGGAATTGGTGACACCCTTCACGGCGCGGGCCGCATCCTCGGCTTCGGCGGCCATGGCGAGCAGCTTCTTGGCCGACGGCCGCGACTTGTCGTTGAGATCGAGGTCCGGCCATTTGCGGGCCAGCAGCTCCTCCGGCGCGATGCCGCACACCGGGTCCTCCGGCACGACCCTGGCCATGTCGACGGCGCGGCTCGCGAGCGCGCGCAGTGACTTGGGATCGAAGTCGGTCGAGGAGACGAAGGCCTGGCGGGTGCCGACGAAGACGCGCAGGCCGAGGTCGCGGCCCTCGCTGCTCTCGAGCTTCTCGCGCTTGCCCAGCCGCTGGGCGACGGAGATCGACTCGCCGTTGACGTAGAGCGCGTCGGCGGCGTCGGCACCGGCGGCCTTCGCCCATTTCAGGAGATCGGCGAGGAGGGACGGGTCGGGCGCGGTGATCTTTGCTTTGGCCATGACGGCCGTTCTACGCGCTAACGGGAGGTGTCGTCGAGATAGTAGGAGAAGAAGAACACGCCCGTGGCGGCGATGCCGAGCGTCCAGAACAGCGCCCGCACGAAGTCCGCCACCACCACCTGGTCCGGCCACAATCTCATCACCGCGTCGGCGCCGAACTGGTGGCCCAGCACGCCGATCATCCCGCCCAGCATCAGCGACAGCGCGCCGTTCCAGATGTGGCGCACCGTGCGCATGGCCGGGCCCTCGCGCCGCCGCAGCGGCGAGCTGGGATCCGGCGGCACCGCCAGGTTGGAATTGGCGGCCGGCTGATGCGGTGCGTGGACGGGTCTGGCCAACTTAGCTCCCGAGCTTGGCCGCCCGGTTGGCCGCGGAAGTCACGGCCTTGAGCGACGCCGCCACGATATTGGAGTCCATGCCGACGCCCCACAAGACCTTCCCGGCGGCGGTCTCGGCCTCGATGAAGCTCACCGCCTGGGCGTCGGAGCCCGCGCCGGTGGCGTGCTGGTGATAGTCGCGGACCTTGATCCTGATGCCGCAGTTCTTGCCGAGTGCGTCGACATAGCCCGCGATCGGCCCGTTGCCACGGCCCGAGATCGTGGTCGCCTTGCCGTTGAAGCTCACCTTGGCGTCGAGAAGACGGATGTCGGGATGGCCCGGCTCCGGCACCGTGGTGTGACTGTCGAACGACACCGGTGCGACGTTCTCGAGATACTCCTTGCGGAACGTGTCCCAGATCATCGCCGGCTGGATCTCCTTGCCGGTCTCGTCGGCGATCTGCTGGATCACCTTGGAGAACTCGACCTGCAGGAGGCGCGGCATGTCGATGCCGTAGTCGGTCTTCAGGATGTAGGCGATGCCGCCTTTGCCCGACTGGCTGTTGATGCGGATGATCGCCTCGTAGGAGCGGCCGAGATCGGCCGGGTCGATCGGCAGGTAGGGCACTTCCCAGACCTTGCTGTTCGACGCTTCGAGCGCCTTGAAGCCCTTGTTGATCGCGTCCTGGTGCGATCCGGAGAACGCGGTGAACACCAGGTCGCCGCCGTAGGGATGGCGCGGATGAACGGGGAGCTGGTTGCAATATTCCACGGTCTGGCGGATCTCGTTGATGTTCGAGAAGTCGATCTCGGGATCGACGCCCTGGGTGAACATGTTGAGGCCGAGCGTGACCAGGTCGACGTTGCCGGTGCGCTCGCCGTTGCCGAACAGGCAGCCCTCGATGCGGTCGGCGCCGGCCATGTAGCCGAGCTCGGCCGCCGCCACGCCGGTGCCGCGGTCGTTGTGCGGATGCAGGGAGAGGATCATCGAGTCGCGGTACTTGAAGTTGCGGTGGCACCACTCGATCTGGTCGGCGTAGACGTTGGCCGAGGACATCTCGACGGTCGCCGGCAGGTTGATGATCATCTTCTTCTGCGGCGTCGGCTTGTAGACGTCGCCGACCGCGGCGCAGATGTCGCGCGCGAACTCGAGCTCGGTGCCGGTGAAGCTTTCCGGCGAATATTCGAAGACCCATTCGGTCTTAGGGTCCGCGTCGGCGAGCTGCTTGACCAGCTTGGCGCCCGAGACGGCGATGTCGATGATGCCGCTGTAGTCCATCCCGAACACCACGCGTCGCTGCAGCGTCGAGGTCGAGTTGTAGAGATGGACGATGGCGCGCTTGGCGCCGCGGCAAGCCTCGAAGGTGCGCTCGATCAGCTCGGGACGGCTCTGCGTCAGCACCTGGATGGTGACGTCGGCCGGGATCATCTTCTTCTCGATCAGCTCGCGCACGAAGTCGAAGTCGGTCTCCGACGCCGCCGGGAAGCCGACCTCGATCTCCTTGAAGCCCATGTCGCAGAGGAGCTTGAACATCCGCGTCTTGCGGTCGGAATCCATCGGCTCGATGAGTGCCTGGTTGCCGTCGCGCAGGTCGACCGCGCACCAGATCGGCGGCTTGGTGATGACGGCGTTGGGCCATTTGCGGTCGGGGAGGGGCACGGGCTTGTAGGGCACGTACTTCTCAGCCGCAGTCGGCATCATGGGTTTCTGGGATGACATGACGGAACTCCTCGCGCCGCGCACGGACGTACGCTGAAACGGACACTGCGATGGGTTGAAAGAGGGTGGCGGCGACTGGTTGGGTAGAAACAGAGACGAACGACAAGCGATCCGCAGGGCCCCGGGGTCACCGGAGCGGCGGATCAGCCAATAAGTCGAAGCGTCGTCAGTCGCAGCATGTTGGGCCGGACAATCCCTGATTTGCCCGGCCCCGTCAACCCGTCAGGTCTCGTGCTGCCGCTGAGCGGTCAGCGCAGAGGAATGTTGATGCTGACGCCCGGCTGCACCGGAGCGTAGTAGACGGGTGGCGGCGCATAGTAGGCCGGGGCCGGCACGTAGTAGACCGGTCGCGGCGTGTAGTACTTGATCTTCGGCGGCTTGTAGTAATGGCCGCCGTAATAGTGGTGATGGTGGTGCTTCTTCCAGCCACCCTCGCCGGCCTCCGCCTCAGGCGCGCCGACGAACATCGCCGCGCCTGCGGCCGCAACGAAGCCCAACCAAGTCGTGCGAAGCTTGCTCATGAGCGTGCTCCTTCTTCTGGTCAGCGCAGAGGCAGGTTGATGCTTATGCCCGGCGGGGGCGCGTAGACCGGGTAGGCCGGCGCATAGGCGACCGGCGCCGGGTAGTAGACGACCGGCCGCGGCGGCGGGGCGTAAACGACGGGCGGCGGGGCGTAGTAGGGCGCCGGGGCCACGACGTACGCAGGTGCCGGGGCGTAGTAGTAGCCGCGCCACTTCTTGCCTTCGCCGGCCATCGCGGCGGTTCCTCCCATCAGAATTGCGCCGGCCAGTCCCGCGGCGCCCAATGTTCGCAACGTCGATCCGATCCGGGCTCTCGTCACGTCCGTGCTCATTGTCTTCTCTCCTTTGCTGCAGGGTGGAAACGCCTGCAGGTCGCCCATGTTGCACCCGGATTTGCCCGCTTGCCGGTGACCAACTTGTGGTAATCGGGATGCAACATCGGAGGGAAGGTTCAGATGGCAGGTCCGCTGGCCGGCGTTCGCATTCTCGACTGCACGACCGTCGTGCTGGGTCCGTGGGCGGCGCAGCAATTGGGCGATCTTGGGGCAGACGTGATCAAGATCGAGCCGCCGGAAGGCGACACGACCCGTCAGCTCGGCCCGGCACGCAATCCCGGCATGGCCGCCTTCTATCTCGGCTGCAATCGTTCCAAGCGCTCGATCGTGCTCGACCTCAAGCAGGAGGCCGGCCGCAAGGCGCTGTTCAAGCTCGCCGAGACCGCCGACGTGCTGATGCACAACTACCGGCCCGATCCCGCGAAGCGGCTGGGCGTCGAGTACGAGGCCTTCGAGAAGATCAACCCGCGCCTGGTCTACCTCGCGACCTATGGCTATCGCGCCGCCGGTCCGATGGGCGCCAAGGCCGCCTACGACGACATCATCCAGGCGGGCTCGGGCCTCGCGGCGCTGCAGAGCGTGGTCGCGGGCCAGCCGCGCTTCCTGCCCACGATCGTGGCCGACAAGACGAGCTCCAACGGAGTCGTCTCTGCGCTGCTCGCCGCCCTGTTCGCGCGCGAGCGAACCGGCAAGGGCCAGTCGGTCGAGGTGCCGATGTACGAAACCCTGGTCTCGTTCGTCATGGTCGAGCATCTCTACGGCGAGACGTTCAAGCCGGCGCTCGAGACAGCGGGCTACAAGCGCGTGCTCAACAAGGAGCGGCGGCCCTATCCGTCGAAGGACGGCTTCTTCGCGCTGCTGCCCTATACCGACGGCCACTGGAAGGAGTTCTGCACCCTGGTCGGCCGTGACGACCTCGCGAAGGATCCGCGATTCACGTCGCTCGCCAACCGGCTGAAGAACGTCGAGGCCTACTACTCGACGCTGGCCGGGCTCTGCGCCGAGCGCACCAACGCCGAGTGGGTGGCGCTGCTTGGCAAATCCAACGTGCCGCACGGGCCGGTGAACACGCTCGACGACCTGTTCGTCGATCCGCAGCTCGAGGCCACGGGCTTCTGGAAGGAAGTCGATCATCCCACCGAGGGCAAGCTGCGCATGACCGACATCCCGCCGCGCTTCAGCAAGACCAAGCCCGAAGTGACGCGCCTGCAGCCGAGGCTGGGCGAGCACAGCGTCGAGGTCCTGCGCGAGGCCGGGTTTACGCAGGCCGAAATCGACGCCATGCTGAAGTCCGGCGCGACCAAGGCGGCATAGACCGCCACGATCGAAAGTCGCCGCCTTGAGGGAGGCGACCCATGATCATTCGGCGTAATCTTCTGCGCATCGGCATGGCGGCTTCGGTGCTGCCGGCTCCTGCAATTGCCCAGGCCTGGCCCGCCAAGCCGATCAAGATCGTCTGCACCTATCCGCCGGGCGGTCTCACCGACATCTTCTCCCGCGCCTACGGCGAATACGTGTCGGCCAAGCTCGGCCAGCCGGTCGTGGTCGAGAACAAGACGGGTGCCGCGGGGGCGATCGGCGCCGAGCAGGTCAAGCTGTCGCCGCCCGACGGCTACACGCTGATGTTCACCAACTCCACCACGATGGTGCAGAACAAGGTCCTGTTCAAAAAGCTGCCCTACGACCCCGACAAGGATTTCACCCTCGTCGCCTGGTTCAACACCGGCCACCTGCCGACGGCGGTCAACAAGGACGTCCCGGTGAAGAACATCGCGGAGTTCAAGGCCTGGGCCAAGGACCGCAAGGTGTCGGTCGCGACCTACGGCATCGGCTCCTTCGCCCATGTGGTGGCGGCGACCTTGAACAAGAACCACGGCTTCAACCTGGAAGCCGTGCACTATCGCGGCGAAGGATCGATGTGGCAGGACGTGGGCTCGGGCAACGTGCAGGCCGCGACCGGCAGCTACGCCTCGCAGCTGCCCTTCCTGCAACAGGGTTCGGTCAAGGTGATCGCCGTGCCGACGCTCGAGCGCATGAAGAAGCTGCCCGACGTCCCGACGTTCTACGAGCAGGGCCTGACCGACAAGGCCTTCCAGGTGCGCGGCTGGGTCGGCTGCGCGGCGCCCGCCGGCACGCCAGACGCGATCGTGCAGAAGCTCTCCGAGCTCATGGTCGAGGCCGGCAAGACCGAGCGCGTGCTGAAGATCAACGACCAGTTCGGCATCGACGAGGGCGCGCGCGACCGGGCCTATTTCAAGAAGGTCCTCGACGAGGAGGGGCCGGTGGTGCTCGAGGTCATCAAGAGTCTCAACATCGAGCCGCAATAGGCGCGGGGCGGCTTCTCCTGCCTTGCCTTCGCCACGAAGCCGCCTTTACGCGGTGCGGAATCGCAGCCATGCTGAACATTGGCGCGACCCCACGGCAAAGACCGTAACCAAGCAAATCGCCGCGCCGCAGGGAGGCTATTGATGATCGTCCGTCCGTCGCGGCGCGATGTGCTGCGTTATGGTTCTGCCGCCGCTGCTGCCGCGGCCCTTCCGGCTCCTGCCATCGGGCAGGCGGCCTGGCCCAACAAGCCGATTCGCATCATCGTCGGCTATCCCGCCGGCGGTCTGACCGACACCTTCGCCCGCGCGTACGGCGAGTTCATCTCGCAGAAGACCGGCCAGCCGGTCACGGTCGA
>SCVT01000593.1 GCA_004296815.1 Reyranella sp.
GTCGAGCCTGATCCCGCCGCCGCCTCCAAGCTCTATGCCAACATGTTCGGGCCGGAGAACGTGCGCGACATCAAGGGCGGCAAGAGCGTCGTGGTCGGCAACTCGCGCTTCGACATCGTGACCGAGGCCGAGCTCAAGGCGCAGTTCGGCGATGCCGTGCCCGATGCGCAGGGCCGCAAGGCCTACATGGCCGGTCTCACTTTCAGGACAGTGTCGGTCGACAAGGCGGCACGCGCCTTGCAGGCCGGAAAGATCGGTGGCGTGGCTCAGAGTGCGGGGCGGCTGGTGGTGCCGGCCAAGCAGGCGTTGAACGCGGTGTTGGAGTTCATCGAATAGCCTGAAGCACGGTTGTTTGGGCCGTTGGGGAACGGCCGAGAAGGGACCATGGAATATTACGACTGCTTCGCGTCGAGCTATGCGAACGCGCGCGCGAAGTTCCTGAAGGCGGCGGTGGCCGCGCGGGGCGACGTGAGGTCGTTCCTGCATCCCGCCAAGAAGGCGCCCGACGGCGGCCCGCTCGCCATCGACGTCGCCTGCTTCGGCGATCGCAAGGCTGCGCGCCAGGCGCTGTTCATCAGCGGCACGCACGGCCAGGAAGGCTTCTCGGGTTCAGCCGTGCAGATCGGCTGGCTGCAGTCGGGCGGCGCCGGGCGCCTGCCGGCCGGCCTCGGCGTCGTGCTGGTGCACGGCCTCAATCCCTATGGCTTCGCGCACTTCACGCGCACCACCGAGAACAACGTCGACCTCAACCGCAACTTCGTCGACCGCGACGCAGGCCCCGCGCCCGCCAACCCGCACTACGAGGCCCTGCACGAGGACCTGCTGATCCGCGACTGGACCGACGCCGAGAACCTCCGGGTCAACGGCGTGCTGGAAGGCTTCGCCAAGGCACACGGCCAGAGCGCGCTGTTCGACACGCTGGCGCGCGGCCAGTACCTGCACCAGGACGGGCTGATGTACGGCGGCAAGGACCGCGAATGGTCCAACCGCACGCTCGAGACCATCGTGCAGGAGACGCTGGCCGGCGCCGGGCGCGTGGCCTTCATCGACTGGCACACCGGCATCGGCGACTACGGCAAGCCGTTCTTCCTCAGCTTCAATGAGGCGGGCGGCCCCCTCTTCCAGCGCGCCTGCGACTGGTGGGGCAAGGAGAATGTCGACGGCGTGCGGCCGCACGGCATGGAGCGCCCCAACTACACAGGCCTCGTCTTCCACGGTGTGCAGCGCTTCCTCGGCAATCGCGAGATGTGCGGCGCGGTGATCGAGTTCGGGACCCGCGGCCTCGGCATGCGCCGCGTGCTGCGCCTCGACCAGTGGCTGCGCCGCCAGCACGGGCTCGATCCCGATGTGCGCGCCACCCTGCAGGCCGACATGATGGATGCCTTCTGCCCGTTCGACGGGCAATGGCGCCGGGACACGCTCGACTACGGACTGAAACTCACCGACCAGGCACTCGCGGGACTTAGCTCATGGTGACCATCAAGTACGACAACCAGGGCGATGCGATCTCGCGCGACGTGCCGCCGGACAACCTGGCACTGCTCGACGCCGGCGGTAACGGCACGGAACGCAGCTACACCTATGCCGACATCATTCGGCTGAGCGGCGCGGTCGCGCGCGGGCTGCTGAAGCGCGGCCTGCAGCGCGGCGATCGCGTGGCCATCCTCTCGGCCAACCGCGCCGAGTTCCTGCTTACCTTCCTCGGCACCATGCAGGCGGGCCTGGTCTCCGTGCCGGTCAACTGGAAGCTGCCGGCCGAGACCGTGGCCTACATCGTGGGCGACTGCGACGCCAAGCTGGTGATCGGCGACGATGCGCGCCTGCCGCTGGCGCCGGACAGTGTGCCGAAGCTCTCCTTCGACAAGGACTTTGCGTCGCTGCTCGATGAGGGCCCGTTCACGCCCTTCCCCATGAAGCCCGAGGAACCGGCGATGTTCCTCTACACGTCGGGCTCCACAGGGCGGCCGAAGGGCGTGGTGCTGTCGCACTACTCGCATCTCTGGGCGATCAGCCAGCGCATGCGCCGCCCGGTTCCGCTCGGCCAGCGCGCCATCGTGGCCGCGCCGCTCTATCACATGAATGGCCTCGCCATGTGCCAGACCACGTTCTCGCACGGCGACACCGTGGTGCTGCTGCCGCAGTTCACGACCCGCGGCTATGTCGAGGCGGCCGCGAAGCATCGTGTCGCTTTCCTCACCTCGGTGCCGACCATGATCGCCATGATGCTGCGCGAGGGCGAGCTGCTGGCGCGGCACGACCTCTCGGCCGTTGAGGCGGTGCGCATGGGCTCTGCGCCGATCACCCAGTCGCTGATCGACCAGGTGCGGCAGGTGTTCCCCAAGGCGATCATCTCCAACGGCTACGGCACGACCGAGGCCGGCCCCGTGGTGTTCGGCCCGCATCCCAAGGGCATCCCGCAGCCCGAGCTCTCGACCGGCTATCCGCACCCCGACGTGCAGCTCCGCCTCGTGCGTGACGGCCGCGAAGTGCCGGACGAAGGCGCGCTGGAGATGAAGTGCGGCGCGCTGATGACGCACTATCACAAGCTGCCGGCCAAGACCGCCGAGGTCATGACGGCGGACGGCTACTACCGCACCAGCGACGTGTTCCGCCGCGACGAGAACGGCTTCTTCTATTTCGTCGGCCGGGTCGACGACATGTTCGTGTGCGGCGGCGAGAACATCTATCCCGGCGAGGTCGAGAAGATGCTCGAGCGCCATCCCGAGATCCACCAGGCCGCGGTCATCCCCGTGCCCGACGAGCTGAAAGGCCACAAGCCGATCGCCTTCGTCGTGAAGGCGCCGGGTGCGGCGCTCGACGAGCAGGCGGTGAAGACCTACGCGCTCGCCAATGCGCCGGCCTACCAGCATCCGAGACGCGTGCTGTTCGTCGAGGAGATGCCGCTCGCCGGCACCAACAAGATCGACAAGCGCGTGCTCGCCAAGCAGATCCCAACCGGAGACGTGTGACAATGAAAGCAGCAGTCGTTCGTGAGCATGGCGGACCGGACCGCCTGGCCTTCGAGACCAACTTCCCCGATCCCAAGCCGGGTGAAGGCGACGTCATCGTCGCGGTGAAGGCCTCCTCGCTCAACTACCACGACGTCTTCACCCGCCGCGGCATGCCCGGCATCAAGGTGCCGATGCCCGCGATCATGGGCCTCGACGTCGCCGGCGAGATCGCCGAGGTCGGACCTGGTGTGACCGGCTGGAAGAAGGGCGACCGGGTCCTGGTCGACCCGATCAACCGGGTCGAGGGCGGCCTGATGGGCGAGACCGTGCATGGTGGCCTGGCCGAGCTCTGCAAGGCGCGCGCGCATCAGCTGATCAAGATCCCCGACGGCGTGAGCTACGCCGATGCCGCCGCCCTGCCCGTCGCCTATGGCACGGCGCTGCGCATGATGGTGACCAACGGCCACGTCGCGAAGGGCGAGAAGGTGCTGATCCTGGGCGCCTCGGGCGGCGTCGGCGTGTGCTGCCTGCAGCTCGCCAAGCTCGCCGGCGCCGAGGTGATCGCCTGCGCCGGCACCGATGCCAAGGCGGCGCGCCTGCGTGAGCTCGGCGCCGACAAGACCATCAACTACATCGAGAAGGATTTCATGAAGGAAATCTTCGCGATGTACGGCAAGCCGACGCGCCGCGGCTCGGGCACCGACCAGGGCGTCGACGTGGTGGTGAACTACACCGGCGGCGACACCTGGGTGCCCTCGCTGAAGACGCTGAAGGTCGGCGGCCGGCTGCTGACCTGCGGCGCCACCGCGGGCTACGCGCCGACCGAGGACATCCGCTTCATCTGGACCTTCGAGCTCAAGGTCCTGGGCTCCAACGGCTGGATGCGCTCCGACATCGAGAAGCTCCTGGAGCTGGTGCAGAGCGGCAAGCTCAAGGTGCTGGTCGACAAGGTCTTCCCGCTCGCCGAGGCGCGCGAGGCGCTGCGCGTGATCGAGGACCGCGAGGTGTTCGGCAAGATCGTGGTGGCCCCATGAGCGACGCTGTCCAGCCGCTGAGCGGCGACGAGCTGCAGAAGATGCTCGACAACTCGCCGTTCATCGCCTTCCTCGGCCTCAAGGTCGTCGAGGCCGATCCGGTGAAGGAACGGGTCACGATGACCTGCTCGATGCGGCCGGAGTTCGAGCGTGGCAAGGGCAGCGGCCAGTGGCACGGCGGCCCGCTGGCGGCGATCATCGACACGGTCGGCGACTATGCGCTGATCATGGCGCTGCGCCGCGGCCTGCCGACCATCAATTTCCGCGTCGACTATCTCAGGCCCGCGATCAAGACCAACCTGATCACCACCGCCACCGTGCGCCGCAACGGCAAGAGCGTCGGCGTGGTCGATGTCGACGTTTTCAACGAGCAGAAGGCGCTGCTCGCCATCGGGCGGGCGACCTACTCGACGCTTTCGGGGTGACGCCGCCGGTACGGAGTTTGCTTTGTCGTAACGGGGACTTGGGGACAACGGAGGGGTTCATGACGAACACGGTTTCACGGCGCGTCTTCGGCGCCGGCGTTCTGGCCACAGGCCTGCTCGGCAATACGGCAATCGTGCGTGCGCAGGGCACGACCACGGGCACGCCGCGCAAGGGCGGCACCCTGGTCGCGACCTGGGGCGGCGGCGAGCCGCAGGCCTGCTACGTGCCGGCCGGCGGCGGCTCAAGCCCGACCTTCTCCTCCTCCAAGCTGTTCGAGCGCCTGGCCCGGCGCCGCATGGACGGGCAGTTCGAGGGCGTGCTGGCCGAGAGCTGGAAGGCATCCGACGACTTCAAGAGCTACACGATCAAGATCCGCAAGGGCGTGAAGTTCCACGACGGCAAGGACATGACCGTCGACGACGTCGTCTATTCGATCAGCGAGATCTGGAAGAAGTACGCCGCGGCCTCGGCGATGACCGACTTCGCCGGCGTCGAGGCGACCGACGCCGACACCGTCGTGTTCAAGTACAACAGCCCGACGCCCGAGTTCTTCTTCGCCTCCACGATGTGCGCCATCGTGGCCTACATCGTGCCCAAGCACATCTACGCCGGCAGCGATCCCGTGACGAACCCGGCGAACAACGCGCCGATCGCGACGGGCCCGTGGAAGTTCAAGGAGTGGGTGCGCGGCAGCCACTTCGAGTACGTGAAGAACGAGAACTACTGGAAGAAGGACGAACCCCATCTCGACCGGCTGATCATCCGCTACGTGCGCGATCCGGCCGGCCGCGCCGCCGCCATGGAGGCGGGCGACATCCATATCGGCGTGTTCAATCCGATCGCGCCGCCCGACATCAAGCGGCTCACCGCGACGGGCAAGTTCGTGGCGACGCCCAAGGGCTACGAGGAGAGCGTCTGGTCGACCACGCTCGAGTGCAACATGCGCAACCCGATCTTCGCCAAGCGCGAGGTCCGGCAGGCGATGTTCCATGCGATCAACCGCGATTTCATCGCCAAGACGGTCTACTACGGCTATGCGCGGCCGGGCACGAGCCCGATCTATTCGCCGAACAAGGAGTTCTTCACCGCCGACACCTACAAGACCAACTTCGATCCCAAGAAGGCGGCGGCGCTGCTCGACGCGGCGGGATTCCCGAAGAAGGCCGACGGCAAGCGCTTCACGCTCAACCTGCTCTCGGCCGGCTGGTTCCCGGAGAACGGCAAGGTCGGCGCCTATGTGAAGCAGGTGCTCGAGGATGTCGGCGTCGGCATCAACCTCACGGTCCCCGACCGTCCGACCTCGATCAAGCGCATCTACACCGACTATGATTTCGACCTGGCGATCTCCAACCAGGCCAATCCGTCGGAGCCGGTGCCGTCGACGACGCAGTACTACACGACCGACGGCATCCTGAAGGGCGTGCCCTTCCGCAACGCCTCGGGCTATTCCAACCCCGACGTCGACGCACTGGTCGCCAAGATCAAGATCGAGACCGACCCGGCCAAGCGCAAGGCGCTGGTGGCGGATTTCCAGAAGATCGCCACGCAGGAAGCGCCGCTGCTCCCGCTGGTCGAGCTCGAGTCGATCACGGTGGCCAGCACCAAGGTGCAGAACCACTCGAACGACCCGAACTTCCTGGCGGCGAGCTGGGGTGATCTGTGGCTGGCGAGCTAGTCTCGCCGACCCCGGCCCTTCGCGGCTCCTCGCGCCGCACCGCGGCGCTCCGGCTCCTGCAGCGGCGGCTGATCCAGGCCGTCCCGCTGATGCTGGGCGTCGTTGTCATCAATTTCTGCCTGATCCAGATGGCGCCGGGCAGCTTCCTCGAGCTGATGACGGCCGAGAACCAGGTGAGCGACCCGGCGACCGTGGCGCTGCTGCGCAAGACCTACGGGCTCGAGGACCCGGTCTGGATGCAGCTCCTGAAATACATCTGGGCGCTGCTGCAGTTCGATTTCGGCTTTTCCTACCGGCAGAACATGCCGGTCATCCAGGCGATCTGGATCCATCTGCCCGCCACCATCCTGCTCATGGT
>SCVT01000594.1 GCA_004296815.1 Reyranella sp.
GCACCGGCTTGTTCGCGCCCTCGCCGAAGACATGCCACATCATCTTGCCGCCGTTGCCCATGGGGACACGGACTTCGCGGGAGGTCGCGGCGACGGCGTCGATGTGCTCGGCCGCGGTCCGGCCGTCCGGCATCCGCGGGACGCCGGAGAAGTCGAGTCCGCTCATTACTTCAGCGCACCCAGCAGCCGCTCGACGAATTCCGGCGCCTTCTTGCGGTCGATCCAGCGCAGCACCGTGACGAGGTCGTTGTCGGGATCGATCCAGACGATGTGGCTGCCCCAGCCCAGCGCGAAGTAGCTGCGCTCGGACGCCGCCGCGAACTGGCGGCGGTCGGTGTTCAGCCACCACATCAGCCCGTAGAAGGGCGCGACCGGGCAGGGCTTCACCAGCTCGGCCGTCCAGCCCTTGGGCAGGATCTGCTTGCCGTCCCAGGTGCCGCCGTTGGCCACGAGCCGGCCCATCAGGGCGAGATCGCGCGCGGAGATCACGATGCCGCCGCCCCAGTGGCCGCCGCCGGGGACCGACAGCATCTTCTTGCCGTCGATCGTGTCGTAGGAGTTCGCGTAGCCGTCCCACTTCCAGCCCTGCGAGCCGCCGATCGGGTCCATGATCCGGCGCTTGAGCACGCTCGGCAGCGGCTCCTTGAAGACCTGCAGCAGCGAGCGCGAGAGCCGGTTCACGCGCACGTCGTTGTATTCGTAGAAGGTGCCGGGCTTCTTCATGGCGCGGCGCGTGCCCTTGGGCGCGTCGGCCACGGTGACGCCGACCACGCGGTTGTGGTCGATGCGGTCCTCCTTGCCGAACACCGTGCCCGACCACTCGCTGGTCTGGGTCAGCAGGTGGCGCCAGGTGATGTCCTTGTTCTGGTCGGACTTGAAGCCGTCATCGAGCGCGTAGTCGCCGGCCCTGTCGTCGAGGCTCTTGATGAGGCCGTCGCCCAGCGCGAGGCCTGCGAGCAGGGCCAGGTAGCTCTTGGCCACGCTGAAGGTCATGTCGGCGCGGTCGACGTCGCCCCAGGCCGCGATCTCCTTGCCGCCCCGGAAGACGATGCCGGCGTGGCCGCCCCGCGGCGTCACGGGGCCCAGCACCTCGTTGTCCGGTTCCTTCTCGCCGGAATCGTAGGTCATCACGAACTGCCCGTCGGGCATGTACATGCTTTTCGGCCAGTGGGACTCGCTCTTTTGGGCGAAGGCGATGGCGTCGTTCATCTTGTTCATGGCGTTCATGCACGCAATCAACATTGGAGCCTGCCCCGGAGCAAGCGTAGAAAACGCAGCATGTCCGCAGCCGCCTCCCTGACCCTCCGCCGCCCCGATGACTGGCACGTCCACCTGCGCGACGGCGCCATGCTCGCCGCCTGCGCCGTGCACACCGCCCGCCAGTTCGCCCGCGCCATCATCATGCCGAACCTGGTCCCGCCGGTGACCAGGGTGGCCGAGGCCGCGGCCTACCGCGACCGCATCCGCGCGGCAGTGCCGAAGGAGCTCGGGTTCGAGCCGCTGATGACCTGCTACCTGACCGACGGCGCCGATCCCGCCGAGCTGGCGCGCGGCAAGAAGGAGGGCGTCTGGGTTGCGGCCAAGCTCTACCCCGCGCACGCCACCACCAACTCCGCGCACGGCGTCACCTCGATGGATCGCGTCGCGAAAGGGCTGGAGGCCATGGAGAAGGCCGGCATGCCGTTGCTGGTCCACGGCGAGGTGACCGATGCCGACGTCGACATCTTCGACCGCGAGGCCGTGTTCCTCGACAAGGTGATGCTGCCGCTGCTGAAGCGTCACCCCGGCCTCAAGGTCGTGCTGGAGCACATCACGACGCGCGAGGGCGTGGCCTTCGTCGAGGCGCATCCCGACCGGATGGGCGGCACGATCACGCCGCATCATCTCAGCTACAACCGCAATGCGATCTTCAAGGGCGGCATCCGTCCGCACCTCTATTGCCTGCCGATCGCCAAGCGCGAGGAGCATCGTCTCGCTCTGCGAAGGGCCGCCACCTCCGACAGCGGCCTCTTCTTCCTGGGCACCGACACTGCGCCGCACACGACCGACACCAAGGAATGCGCCTGCGGCTGCGCCGGCGTCTTCAACGCGCCGGTGGCGATGCAGGTCTACGCGCAGGTTTTTGCGGAGGAGGGCAAGCTCGACCGTCTCGAAGCCTTCGCGTCGCTGAACGGCCCGCGCTTCTACGGCCTGCCTGCCAACGAGGAGAAGGTGACCCTGCACGCCAGGCCGCTGGACGTTCCGGACCGCGTGGAAGTGCCGGGCGGCGGGAAAGACATCACCGTGTTTCGCCCCGACACCCCCGTCGACTGGTCGTTCTAGAACGGAAGGTCTATCGTCGGGGCATGAGCAAGAAAGCGATCCCCGCCGGCGCGGTCGTGCGCGGCACCGACAAAGGCTACGTCCACGGCGATCTGAAACCCGGCAATGAGCGGCCCGTGGAGCAGATCGAGCAGACCTATCCCTACATGCGGCCGCGCGATGCCGCGACGCTGATCCTGGTGCGCCAGAAGGGCAAGGTGCCCGAGGTGCTGCTGGGCTGCCGCGCCGCCAAGTCGGCCTTCATGCCCAACC
>SCVT01000064.1 GCA_004296815.1 Reyranella sp.
CCCTGCATCCGGGTCAACCATCTCGGGCCGAAGGGCGTGCGGATCTACGTCAAAGCCGAGGCCTTCAATCCCGCGGGGTCGGTCAAGGACCGGCTGGCGGTCAACATCATCGAGGCGGCCGAACGCAATGGCACGCTGAAGCCCGGCCAGACGGTGGTCGAGGCGACCAGCGGCAACACCGGTATCGGCCTTGCCATGGTGTGCGCCCAGAAGGGCTATCCGCTGGTGGTCACCATGGCCGACAGCTTCTCGATCGAACGGCGCAAGCTGATGCGCATCCTGGGCGCCAAGGTGGTGCTGACGCCGCGCGCCCAGAAGGGCTTCGGCATGTACCAGAAGGCCGTCGAGCTGGCGAAGGCCAACGGCTGGTTCCTGGCGCACCAGTTCGAGACGCCGGCCAACGCCGAGATCCACGAGGCCACCACGGCGCGCGAGATCCTCGCCGACTTCAAGGGCCAGCGGCTGGATGTCTTCGTCACCGGCTACGGCACCGGCGGCACCCTGGCCGGCGTGGCGCGCGTGCTGCGCAAGGAGCGGCCGGAGACAAAGATCGTGCTCTGCGAGCCGGCCAATGCGCAGCTCGTGGGCAGCGGCAAGGCGCAGGAGCGCAGCGCCGACGGATCGCCGGCCGTCGGCCACCCGGCCTTCGAGCCGCATCCGATCCAGGGATGGACGCCAGACTTCATCCCGCTGGTGCTGCAGGAGGTGCTTGACAAGAAATACTTCGATCAGCGCGTGGCGATCGCCGGCGCCGATGGCGTGAAATGGGCCAGGTCGCTGGCGCAGAAGGAGGGGATCTTCACGGGCATCTCCGGCGGCGCGACCTTCGGCGTTGCCGTCCAGGCCGCCGAGGCGGCAGCCGCCGGATCGGTCGTGCTCGCCATGCTGCCCGACACCGGCGAGCGCTATCTCACAACCCCTCTCTTCGAGGGCATCGCCGAGGGCATGGATGAAGAGGAGCTCAGGATCTCCAAATCGACGCCGGGCTATCAGATGCCGCCGTCTTGAACCTGGAGGGCTGGGACCGTCATTCCTCGGGAACACCGAGAGCGCGCATCTGCGCGGCCATGCGGTCGAGCGTGTCGGGCGAGAACACCATCGCTTCCTGGAACTTCTTGATAGTGATGCCGGGATGGGAGACAAGCAGCTTGGCTAGCGATTCTCTCGCCTCGTCGAGGCGACCGGCGCCATAAAGCGCCGCCGCGAGATGGCGGTGGATCCAGGCGGCGTTGGGCCGCTCCTGCAGGGCGCGGATGAAAAGGTCGGCGGCGCCGGCATCGTCGCCCGCCACGGCGCGGGCGCTGGCAAGGCCGACCAGGTTGTTGAAGTTGATGGGGTCGAGAGGGCTTAGGCGCATCGCCTTCTCGAAATGAACCCGCGCCTCGTCGGGCCGGTCGGCATAGACGTCGAGCCAGCCCAGACGACTCAGCGCCCAGGCGGCATTCGGGTCGAGCGCGATGGCGCGCTCGAGCATCACCCGCGCCACTCCATAGTTGCGCGCGAAGGTGTGCACGGTGCCGAGGACGGCCAGGATCAGCGGATCGTCGGTCGACTGGCTGGCTGCCCGGTCGGCGAGCTTCAGGGCCTCGGCTTTGGCAGCCGCCGTATCGTCCGCCCAGTTGTAGACCGAGCGCTGCGCCCAGCACCATGCCGTCAGCGCCAGCGCCAGCGGGTAGTCCGGATCGATCTCAAGCGCCTTGCCGAGCAACTCGAGTGCCCGCGCTGCGGCATCCCGCTCGAGCAGCCAAGCATGCTGCATGGCCCGCATCGCGTAGTCGTAGGCGCCGAGGTCCTGCGGCCGCTTGCGCCGCGACCGCTCGATCTCGGCCAGCCGGATCGAGGGCTGCAGCGCGCCGGCGACCGCCTCGGTAATGCGGTCCTGCAGGTCGAAGATGTCATCGAGCGAGCCGTCATACTTGTCCGCCCAGAGGTGCATCCCGCCCACGGTCTCGATCAGCTGGGCCGTGATGCGCACGCGCGCGCCCACCCGCTGGACGCTGCCTTCGAGCACGTAGGCCACGCCGAGTTCGCGACCGATTTCACGCACATTGGTCGGGCGACCCTTGTAAGCGAAGGCGGAATTGCGCGCGATGACGAAGAAAGCGCGGATGCGCGACAGCGCGGCGGTTATCGATTCGACCACACCGTCGGCGAAGTGCTCCTGTTCGGGATCTGCCGACATGTTGTCGAACGGCAGGACGGCGATCGAGGGTTTGTCGGGCAGCGCCAGAGGGGCCGCGGGGGCGGCGGCAGGGGCTGCCGTCAACACCGCCTCATGGGCGTCCCGCCAGTCCGCCGCCTGCCATTGTACAGAGAATGTTTGGACCGGCCGTTCGATGTTCTTGAGCAGCAGGCCGCCGAGATCCTCGAAGCTGGCCTTCATGCGGCCGGCCACGGCCTCATGGACTGTGCGCGATATCAGGATGCCGCCA
>SCVT01000595.1 GCA_004296815.1 Reyranella sp.
GTCGACCAGGCGCTCGTGCGCCTCCTTGAAGTATTTCAGGATGGTAGCATCGTCCGTCGCCTCGGCCAGCGTCTTGAGCGCGACCTCGAACTTCTCGTCGTTCCATTGCTGGAAGTTGGAGCCGGTGGGCGATGAATTGGCCGCTGCGAAGTAGCGGAACATCATGCCGACGTCGCTGGAGGGTGAGCTGACGTTGAGCGCCATAGCGCCGTTCAGCGCCGGACTGTCCGGCACGGCGCGGCCGGCGTTCAACAACACCTGCCATTCGACGGCATCGACCTGGATGTCGACGCCGCAGGCCTGCTTCAGGTTCTCCTGCAGCGCCTCGTTCATCGGCAGCGGCAGCATCTGGCCGGAGCCAGAGGTCGAGATCATGACCTTGAAGGAAAGCGGCTTGCCGGGTCCGTAGCCCGCCTCGGCCAGCAGCTTCTTGCCTTTCGCCGGATCGAACGTGTAGCGGTTCTGCGGATTGCCGAAGGCCGGATCGTTGGGCTTCAGCCAGCCGACCGACGGCTCGGCCGTGCCGTTCAGCAGCGACACGATGGCGTTGCGATCGATGCAGTAGTTGAGGCCCTGGCGCACGCGGATGTCGGCGACCGGGCTGTTCTTGGCGGCCATGTTGTAGAACCACGGCCAGACGTGCGGGTAGGAGTTCGTCGAGATGACGTAGCCCGCCTGCTTGAGCGACGGAATGCCGTCGGGCGGCGGAACTTCGATCCAGTCGACGCGGCCCGAGCGGAGCGCAGCCAGCCGCGTGTTGGCTTCCGGAATCGGCAGCAGCATGACCGCATCGACCTTGGGCTTGCGGGCGGGATCCCAGTACTCGTCGTTGCGCGCCAGGGTCACCGACTGACGCGGCACCACCTTGCTGATCTTGAACGGACCCGTGCCGGCCGCGCCCGCCGCACCGACCTTGCCCCAATCCTTGCCAAGCTTGTCCCATTGAGTCGGCGACGCGTTGAGGATGTAGGGCACCATCCACGGGAAGTAGGACGCGACCTGCGTCGTGGTCAGCGCGACCGTGTAGTCGTCGACCTTTTTCCACGAGGCGAGGATCGGCACGCGCGAGCGCATGATGCCGGTGGCCGCTGCCTCGAACTGGGCGCTGTCCTTGTTGAAGATGCGCTCGAGGTTCCAGATCACCGCGTCGGCGTTGAAGTCGGTGCCGTCGTGGAACTTCACGCCTTTGCGCAGGGTGAATATCCAGGTCTTCTTGTCGTCGGCCGCCTGCTTCCAGCTCTCCGCCAGACCTGGGCGCAAGCCCGCGACCTGATCGGACTTGGTGAGGTCGAACAGGATCAGGCCCTCGAAGATCGGGAAGCCGAGGAAGCGCATGCCCTCGAAGCCGTTGTTCGGCATGCCGGTCGTGGTCGGGATGTCCGACGCCGTCATGGCGATGCGCAGGGTCTTCTCCTGTGCGACGGCCGACGCGAGCGGCGTCAGGGAAGCAGCCGCCAACGCCACGGCGATGCTGAAACGACGGAGATCCATGCACGTGCTCCTGCGGTCGGAAACCTGCAGGAACTCATGCAATCAATGGGCCAGCAGTTCCTCGAAGCGACGCAGGTACTCGCGCGCATGCGCCTTGTAGTCGGCACCGGGGATTTGCAGGTGAAGATCGGACACCATCGCCCACATCGCCTCGCGCAGCGCGCTCGCCGCCTTCATCGCCTGGAACGATCGGCGCACCTCCTCCGTCACCTTGCCTTCGAAATAGGCATCGAGAAGCTTCGCATCGTCGGCATCGTCGAAACCGCCATTGGACGACAGGTTGGCGAGATCGAACATCGCCGTGCCGAAGCCGCCATATTCCCAGTCGATCAGCCAGAGCCTCTTGCCGTCGTCCATGACGTTGCCGGGCAGCAGATCGTGGTGACCGAACACGACCGGCATCGGCGCCTGCGCCGCTTCGAGTGCCTGTGCCGCCTCGAGGTAGCGCGGCACATCGCCGGCGAACGGGCTGTTGCCCGCCGCGATCGTGCGCGCGTAGTCGCGAATCACATGGAACACCCAGAAGAAGTTGGGCGGACCGGCGAGTCGCGCGCCGACCTCGCGGTGGCAGGTGCGCAACAGCGGCGCCAGGCGATCGATGTTGGCGCGCAGGTCTGCCTCGACGAAGGTGCGGCCCTCGATGAAGCGCATGACCATGATGCCCGGCTCGACATGCACGACCTCGGGCGAGAGGCCCGCGGCGTGTGCCGCCGCCGAGGCAGCGCGCTCGCGATCGCGGAAGACGTGATGGACGGGAATGTCGTCGCCGCGGCGCACGACGAATTTCTCGACGCCGTCGTCAGCCACCCATGAGAGGTTGGTAAGACCGCCGGTGAGCGGAGCCAGTGTCACAGGGCGCCGCCATATCGGCAGGCGGCTGAGGCGGTCCACGAGAGCGTCGTCTGTCATGGCTTGTATGCTAGCGTGGCCGGCCCAACGGAGGAAACAATGCCCGACGCCCGCGTACCCAACACCATTACCGGCCGCGACGCCTTCCTGCGCGTGCTGAAGGATGAGGGTGTGGTGAAGATGTTCGGCAATCCCGGCACGACCGAGCTGCCCATCATGCATGCCCTCTCCTCGGCGCCCGAGATGGGCTATGTGCTCGGCCTTCAGGAGGCCGTTGTCATCGCCATGGCCGACGGCTACGCCCGCGCCTCCTACAGGCTCGTCTCCTGCAACGTCCACGTGGCGCCCGGCCTCGGCAACGCCATCGGCTCGATCTACACCTCGATGATGTCGGGCACACCGATGATCGTCACGGCCGGCCAGCAGGAGCAGGGCCACGGCCTCACCGAGCCCCTGCTCTACGCGCCGCTGGTGCCGATCGCGCAGCCCGTGGTGAAGTGGGCCGTCGAGGTCAACCGCATCGAGGACCTGCCGCGCATCCTGCGCCGCGCCGCCAAGGTCGCGACCACGGCGCCGACCGGCCCGGTCTTCATCTCGCTGCCCGGCGACATCCTGAACAACGAGGCCGCGATCGACATGGGCGAGGTGACCCGGGTCGACACGGCAGTACGCCCAAGCGATGCCGCGCTGGAAGACCTCGCCAAGCGCCTGCTCGCGGCGAAGAAGCCGGTCATCCTGGCGGGACACGAGATCGCCACCGCCGACGCCTTCGCCGAAGCGGAGGCGCTCGCCGAGACGCTGGGTGCGCCGGTGCTGCAGCAGACCGTCGCCTGGGGCGCGCACTTCGCGTCGGAACATCCCGCCTACATCGGCGCGCTGAACCGCGACCAGAAATACGTGCGCAGCGTGCTCGCGCCCTACGACCTGATGCTCTGCGTCGGCGCTGACCTGCTCAAGATGTCGGTGTGGAGCGAGACCGAGCCGCTACCCGAGACCACCAAGGTGGCGATGATCGGCCAGCGCGACTGGGAGATGGGCAAGAACTTCCCCGCCGAGATCGCATTGCGCGCCGACGTCAAGGAGACGCTGAAGGCGCTGGTGCCGCTCCTGAAGAAGCTGGGCGGTGCCGCGCTCGCCGAGCGCGCCAAGGCCTCGCTGGCCGAGATCGCCCCCCGCAACTGGAGCGCCCAGCGCGCCCAGCGCAAGGCCAAGGTCGCGACGCCGGAAGGCAAGCTGCTGCCCGCCGAGTGGGTGATGATGCGGATGAGCGAGAAGCTCCCGAAGGACGCCATCGTCGTCGAGGAGGGCCTCACCAGCACGACGACCCTGCCGATCTACTTCCCCTTCCGCGACCGCAACAGCTTCTTCGGCAATGTGAGCGGCGGCATCGGTTGGGGCATCGCGGCGGCCGTGGGCGTGCAGATCGCCGAGCCCAAGCGCCGCGTCGTCGCCGTGATCGGCGACGGCAGCGCGATGTACTCCATCACCGCGCTGTGGAGTGCCGCCAACCAGAAGCTGCCGGTGATCTTCCTGATCGCCAATAACGAGGGCTACCAGATCCTCAAGAACCGCCTGAAGCTGTTCCACGGCAACGACACGCCGATCGGCATGGACTTCAACGACCCGCCGATGAACGTCACCAAGATCGCCGAGGGCTTCGGCGTCGCGGCCGAGCGCGTCGACACTGCCACGGGCTTCGATGCCGCGATGGACAAGGCGCTCGCCCGCGCCGACGGACCGACCCTGATCGAGGTGATGGTCAAACGGTGAGCCCGGTCAGGCACAGCTTCGTCGAGACGCGCGGCTTTCCCACGCATGTGGCGGAAGCCGGCAGCGGCCCACCGCTGCTGCTTCTCCACGGCTGGCCGGAATTCTGGGCGACGTGGGAGCCGATGTTCGCGCGGCTGGCCGACCGCTACCGCCTGATCGCGCCGGACTTCCGTGGCTTCGGCGAGAGCGGCAATCCCACCCAAGGGCCATCGAGCCAAGCGGGGCCGGACGTGCTCGCCGACGATATCGTGGCCCTGCTCGACCGCCTCGGCATCGCCAAGGCGGGCTTCGTCGGCCACGACGTCGGCGCCTTCGTGATGCAGCGGCTGGCGATCCGTTATCCCGATCGCGTCGCCGGCCTGTTCTTCTTCAACTGCGGGACGCACGGCGTCGGTGCACGCTGGCGGGATCCGGCCCAGATCAACGAGATCTGGTACCAGACCTTCCATCAGATGCCGTTCGCACCGGGAATCGTCGGCGCCTCGCGCGACACGTGTCGCGCCTACTTCCGGCATTTCCTCACGCACTGGTGCCATCGCAAGGATGCGTTCGACGGCGTGCTGGAGCGCTGGGTCGACAACTTCATGCGGCCCGGCAACCTGCAGGGCGGCTTCAACTGGTACATCTCGCAGAACGCCGGCCGGCTCGCCGTGATGGCCGGCACCGCGCCCAAGCCGCCGAAGATCGTCCCGCCGGCGCGCGTGCTGTGGGGCCGCCACGACCCCGTGCTCAAGTCGGCCTGGATCGACGTCGTGCCGGAGTACTTCGAAAACGTAGAGGCCGGCATCGCGGAGGATGCCGGCCACTTCGTTCACTATGAGGTTCCCGATCTCGCCGCGGCGGA
>SCVT01000596.1 GCA_004296815.1 Reyranella sp.
TGACCGCCGGCTCTACGCGCAGGATATCGCGGGCTCGCTGGCCCACTGCGACATGCTGGTGGCGCAGCGCATCCTGACGCCGGCGGATGGACGAGCCATCAAGCGCGGCCTGGCCAAGGTGAAGGACGAGATCGAGTCCGGCCGCTTCAAGTTCTCGACCAAGCTCGAGGACATCCACATGAACGTCGAGGCGCGGCTCGCGGACCTGATCGGTCCGGCGGCCGGGCGCCTGCACACGGCGCGTTCGCGCAACGACCAGGTGGCGCTCGACGTGCGGCTGTGGGTGCGCGATGCGATCGACCGGCTGGAGCCGATGCTCGCCGACCTGCAGGCCGCGCTGATCGATCGCGCCGATCAGCACGCCGCGACCATCATGCCGGGCTTCACCCATCTGCAGACCGCGCAGCCCATCACGTTCGGGCATCACCTGCTGGCCTATGTCGAGATGTTCGGCCGCGACCGCAGCCGGCTGGCCGACTGTCGCGTGCGGCTGAACGAGTCGCCGCTCGGCGCGGCGGCGCTGGCAGGCTCGCCGCATCCGATCGATCCGCGCAAGACGGCGAAGGCGCTGGGCTTTGGCCGGCCGATGGCCAACTCGCTCGATGCCGTGTCGGATCGCGACTACGTCGCGGAGTTCATCGCGACGGCCTCGATCACGGCCGTGCATCTCTCGCGGCTCGCCGAGGAGATCGTGATCTGGTGCTCCGCGCCGTTCCGCTTCATCAGCCTGTCGGATGCCTTCACCACCGGCAGCTCGATCATGCCGCAGAAGCGCAACCCCGACGCCGCCGAGCTGACGCGCGCCAAGACCGGCCGCATCCTGGGTTCGTTCGTGGCGATCTGCACCATCCTGAAGGGGCTGCCGCTCACCTATCAGAAGGACATGCAGGAAGATAAGGAGCCGCTGTTCGACGCGGCCGATTCGCTGGAACTCGGCGTCGCGGCGATGGCCGGCATGGTCCGTGACCTCAAGGCCAACCCGCAGCGCATGCGAGCCGTCGCCTCGGCCGACTACTCCGTCGCGACGGACCTCGCCGACTGGCTGGTGCGCAAGGTCGGCCTGCCGTTCCGCCAGGCCCATCACGTGACCGGCACGCTGGTCGGCAAGGCCGCCGACAAGGGCGTCGACCTCGACGGCTTGTCGCTGAAGGAGATGCAGGCCGTCGAGCCGCGCATCGACCGCAGCGTGTTCAAGGTCCTGACGGTCGAGGCCTCGGTCAATGCCCGCAAGAGCCTGGGCGGCACCGCACCGGCCAATGTCGCGCGCGCGGCGAAGGAAGCACGCCAGCGCTTCGTGCCTCGCGGCAAGGGACGCGGCCGATGAGCTTCTTCGCCTACAAGAACGGCGAGATGCACGCCGAGGGCGTCGCGCTCGCCCAGATCGCGGCCCAGGTCGGCACGCCGTTCTACTGCTACTCCGCGGGCGCACTGCGCGCCGGCTGGCAGGAGTTCGCCGACGCCATCAAGGGCATGAACGCCCCCCATGGAGCCAGCATCTGCTACGCCATGAAGGCCAACAGCAACCTGGCTGTCATTCGCCTGTTCGGCGAGCTGGGTGCCGGCGCCGACATCGTCTCGGTGGGCGAGATGAAGCGGGCGCTGGCCGCCGGCATCGCGCCCGGGCGCATCATCTATTCCGGCGTTGGCAAGAAGCCCTCGGAGCTGATGGCAGCCCTGCAGGCGGGCGTCGGCCAGATCAACGTCGAGAGTTCGCACGAACTCGAGACGCTGAATGCCGTCGCAGGCCAGCTCGGCGTCAAGGCCGCGATCACCATCCGCGTGAACCCCGACGTCGACGCCAAGACGCATGCCAAGATCACGACGGGGCGCAAGGAGAACAAGTTCGGCATCGACATCGACCTCGCGCGCGATGCCTTCGCGCTGGCCGGTCGCCTGCCCAATCTCGACGTCGTGGGCGTGGCCATGCATATCGGCTCGCAGCTCACCTCGGTCGATCCCTACCGGGACGCCATCGTGCGGGTGCGCGAGCTGATCGGGCAGCTTCGCCAGGACGGCCACAGCATCGAGCGCTTCGACATCGGCGGTGGCCTGGGGATTGTTTATGCCGACGAGAAGCCGCCCTCGATCGCCGATTTCATGAGCGTGGTGAAGCGCGAGACCGAGGGGCTGGGCTGCGAACTGACCTTCGAGCCCGGTCGCCGGCTGGTCGGCGAGGCGGGCGTGCTGGTGAGCGAGGTGATCCTCGTGAAGCCCGGTGCAGCAAAGACTTTCGTGATCGTCGATGCGGCGATGAACGACCTGATCCGGCCGACCCTCTACGAGGCCTGGCATGACATCCTGCCGCTCCGGCAGCCGCGCCCCGATGCCGCCACGATCCGTTGCGACATTGTCGGTCCGATCTGCGAATCAGGGGATTTTCTCGCACAAAACCGTGACTTAGCCCCGCTTTCTGCCGGCGACCTCATCATGGTACGCTCGGCGGGCGCCTACGGGGCCGTCATGGCGTCGAGCTACAACAGCCGCCCCCTGGCTCCGGAAGTGATGGTGGATGGCACGCGGTTTGCGGTTACCCGGCCGAGGCCAACCATCGAGGAGATGCTCTCCGCCGAGCGGTTTCCGCCCTGGATGGAGCCGACGAAGGCTTAACGCGTAGAAGGAAGGCGATGGACGCCAGCCAGACCACACCGACTTTCGAGGCCCCCGGACTGGGGCGCAAGATCGGCGTGGCACGGGCGGCGTTGGCCTGGGAGGGCCTCTGGCCCCGCCTGGTGCCGTTGATGTCCTTCGTGGCGCTGTTCATCGCCGCCGCCCATCTCGACCTGTTCGCCGGCCTAGACCCCTGGGTCCACACCGGCCTCCTGGCCGCCCTGGCGATCGGCTTTGCCGGGTTTGCCTGGTGGTCGCTGCGTGATTTTGCCTGGCCCGCGCGCGAAGCCGCGATCCGCCGGCTCGAGCGCGACAGCGGCGTGCCGCATCGCCCGCTGGTCGCGGTCGAGGACAAGCTCGCCGCCGGCTCGTCGGACCCGATGGCGGCCGCCCTCTGGGAAGCCCATCGTCGCCGCGAGGCCGAGCGCCTCGCCGGCCTCACCAACAAGCCCGCCCATCCCGGCCTGGCCGTCCTCGATTCGTGGGCGCTCCGGTTCGTGCCGGTGCTCGCGCTGGTCGTTGCGTTGGCCATCGCCGGCGGCTGGCGCAGCGACCGCATGGCCGCTGCCGTCACGCCGGCCTTCCCGCCGCCGCCGCCGGTCGTCGCCAACCTGTGGATCGCGCCGCCGGCCTATACGGGCAAGGCGCCGGTCTATCTGGACATGGCCGACAAGGACAAGCTCCTGCGGGTGCCGGTCGGCAGCAAGATCGCGGGCTTCGTCGACGACGTGCGCGGCCGCAAGCCGCCGCTTCTCACGATCGACGGCAAGAACACCGAGTTCGCTACCGTCAGCAAGGGCAAGTACCAGGTCGAGCAGGTCATCACCGAGGGCAAGCAGATCGCGCTGCAGGCCCGGGGCGACGAGCAGGCGCGCTGGAGGCTCCACGTCATTCCCGACCTGGCGCCGACCATCGAGTTCGCCCGCCCGATCGGCGTCGACAAGTGGTCGACCAAGATCGAGTACATCGCCGGCGACGATTTCGGCGTGAAGGGCGTGCAGCTCCA
>SCVT01000597.1 GCA_004296815.1 Reyranella sp.
GGTGACGATGCGATTGGCCTTGACCTGCGTCATGCCGCGCCGCGCCGACTCCGCCTCGAGATCGGCGATGAACTTGTTGAAGTCGACGTCGTCGCGGATGTGGAAGCAGATGTGCATCATGCGCGGAAAGGCGGGGCTCATATGGTCGAGCGGCTCGGCGAAGGAGCCTTCGGCGGCCGGCTTCCCGGCATCGCGGTACTGCAGCAGCTCGATCACGACATTGTCGAACTGGATGAAGCGCACGTCGAGGCGCTGCGCGCCGCGCCTGAGATCGGGGACGCCCATCGCGCGCGGGTTGACCCTGCGCACGCGCGCCTCGATCTCCTGGTCCGTCAGCAGCGTGTTGTGGATGCGCTCGCCTTGGAAGTCGCCGTCGCGCATCACCTCGGTCCCGCCCAGCACCTCGGTGTAGAACTCGAAGGCGCGGTCCATGTTCTGGACCGTCAGGCCGAAATGCTGCACGCCGCGGAGCCGCGCGCCGAGCGGTGCGTTGTTCGCGCTTTGCGCCGCCGCGGGTATCGCGGCCGACGCCGCCAACCCGCCGATCATCGCGGCCCCGGCGGCCACCAGGACGTCCCGCCTCTCGATCCCGGCTTCGTCGTTCTCCTTTGAATCGCTCATGTCCGGCCTCTCCCGATTGCAGCGTCATGCGAGGGGGAAAAGTTAGGGAAATCAGTCTCGCCGGCAAGGCAGGCCATCGAGGCTCAGGGCCGTTGACGCCTTCATTCATTCATGCAAGTAAGAATGACTTGCAATAACAGATGCGAGGCTACGATGGACACTCTGCAGCTTTCCCCGCGCTCGAACGCCGGCGCCCCGGTCTCGCTGGACACCTCGCCCGCCACGCCCCGGATCGAGAGCACCGAGCTGATGCGCGGCGGCCGCGAGATCCTGATCCGTCACGGCGAGGCCACCTACCGCCTGCGCGTGACGATGTCCGACAAGCTGATCCTCACCAAGTAGGCGCGAGCCTTCCTCTGCCGTGAGCGACGTCCAGCGACAGACGCGCGAGTTGCGCGGCACACTCAGCGTCCAGGAGGCCGCCGACCTTCTCGGGGTCGTGCGACGCACGATCCATCGCTGGCAGCGCGACGGCCGCATGCCGCCGCGCATCCCGATCGGCCGCCGCCTGCAATATCGGCTCGACGACATCCGGGCGATGGCCGGCACACCCGATGGCGAGCAGGCACGATGACCGCCGTGCTCCGCATCCTCGGCAGCCTGTGGCTCGCCCTCATCCTGGCCGTGATGCTGGTGGCGTTCGGCGTCACCTGGGCATGGCGCGGCTGGAGCGCCGCGAACGCCCTGCTCGATCCCGGCAGTGCGTCGTTCGTCGGCGTTCTCATCCTCTCCGCACCCGGCATCGCGCTGGTCTCCCTGGCCCACTGGATCGACCGCCGCCGCTACGCGTACCGGCGCTGACGCCCTCCTGACCGCTTGTCCGGCGGGCGGAACGGCGACGCCGGCGGCGATTGCCGCGCCCCGATCCTGCCGATACTCACCTTGAA
>SCVT01000598.1 GCA_004296815.1 Reyranella sp.
GCTCTTCCGATCTGGTGATCGGCGAACGCTGCCTCATCCTTGAAGACCTCGTAGAAGAAGAACTTCGCGGGCTCGGTGGTCGAGCGGTGGATCTGGAAGGCATGCACGCCCGGCTCGCGCTGCGCCTGCGGCAGGAACTCGCGGACGATGCCGGCGACGGTATCCGCCTCCTCGGGCTTCGCTTCCCAGAAAGCAGTGACGACGAGTCCGTCCTTGAGCGAATGAAGATCGGCCATCTGAATTCTCCCGTGCGGTTGACGGGAGAAGCAGTAGCCCCTCGCAGCGCGCCGTCGTTTCGGCCGCGGTCGAAGCGAATCCCCTAACCAGCCAGCGCTTCGGCGGCGACCCTGATCCGGCCGGCACGTCGCGCCTTGTCGAGCGCCTCGTGATCGCGGTCGGTCTGCTTGGCGTAGGCCATGGCGAACTTGCCGATCGCCTCGTCGAGCGCTTCGCTGTTGCCGCAGTAGCCCGCGATCATCGCCGGATCGCCCGACTTGGCATGCGCCAGCGCCAGCGCCCAGCCGCACAGTTCGCAATATTCGTCGAAGCCCTCGACGCCTTCCTCGTTGCCTTCGGTGAACTTCGCGCTGCCCTTCATGTCGGCGAGCTGTCGGACGTAGAAATCCTTGCCGTCACCGCTGCCCCAGCCGAGAAAAATGTCGGGCGAGCCCTGGATGATGCGCTGGCCGACGACGACGCGCTGGCCCTGATGGTCGATCCGGAGCTTGTAGTCGACGTACGGGGCCAGCACCGAGGTCTGCGCCTGCTTGACCTGCAGGAACAGCGGATCGTCGGTATCGATGCCCTGCAGCAACACCACCCAGCATCCCGTACCGACGCTGCCCACGCCCACCACCTTGCGGGCCGAGTCGACGATCCGGTAGCGCGACAGCAGCAGGCGGCGATCGAGCGGCATCGAATCGATGTAGGACCGCAGCATGGCGTCGAGCGCCACATTGGCCGGCGTGCCGGCCTCGGTGTGCGTTTCACGCACGATCAGCGGCACCTCCTCGATGATGCGATGCTCGCCGTCGACCTGTTCGGTGAGCTTGTCGAGCACGGCGACGTGACCCTTGGCACGTGCCTTCTCCATCAGCTTCACGGCGCGCCGCCGCATCGCCGGCGAGAGCGTGTCGAGCACCTCGGCCTCATCGATCCGGTCGTACCAGATCTCGAGATAGCCCATGCCGGCGTAGCGCCGCATGCGCCTGCGATAGGAGCGGACCACGGCCTGCGCCGCGTCCTCCGCCTCCTCCTTGTCCCCGCCCATGAAGCGCACGGCGACGGCAGCACTCGCGGCCAGGCGCTTCAGGTCCCACTCCCAGGGGCCGGGATGGACCTCGTCGAAATCGTTGATGGCGAAGATCAGGTTGCGCTCGGCCGAGGCGAAGACGCCGAAATTGGCCACATGCATGTCGCCGCAAGCCGCGACGCCCATGCCGGTGCTCGGCGTTCGCGACAGATCGCCCGCCATGACGGCGGCGGAGCCGCGCAGGAAGGCGAAAGGCGACGCCAGCATGCGCGCGAACCAGATCGGAAGAGC
>SCVT01000065.1 GCA_004296815.1 Reyranella sp.
TGCTCACCGACAACAAGGTACGCACGCTCGCCGAGCAGGCGGCGACGACGGCGATCCTGGTCGTGTGCCTTGCGATCTTCTTCGTGATCTACGCCGCCGCAGGCGCGGTGTTCCGGCTGCTCGGCAAGCCGGGTGTCGAGATCGTAAGCCGGGTGTTCGGCCTGATCCTCTCGAGCATTGCGGTGACCGGCCTGATCGTGGCGATCAAGCTCAGCTTCGGGCTGACCTAGAGGTCAGAGCCGCAGCAGCCAGGCCTCGACCACGCCCTTGCCCTTGACCTCGATGCCGCCGCGCGGCTCGAAGACGAACTTGTCCTTGAGCTTCTCGTAGACCGGCCGCGTCACCTGCACCGAATCCGGCAGGCCGCCCGACTCCATGCGGCTCGCCAGGTTCACCGTGTCGCCCCACAGGTCGTAGATGTACTTGCTCTTGCCGATGACGCCGGCGACCACCGGGCCACTGTTGATCCCGACACGGAGCTGCATGGTGACCTTGTGCTCCATCGCATGCTCGCGCGTGATGTGGACCATGCGGATCGCCATGCGCACCATGCGCTCGGCATGGTCGGCCACCGGTACCGGCAGGCCGCACACCGCCATATAGGCGTCGCCCACCGTCTTGATCTTCTCGATGCCGAGATCGTGGGCGGCGACGTCGAAGCGCGTGAACAGGCCGTTCAGCAGTTCCACCACGTCGTGAGGCGGCATCGCCGACGAAAGCGCGGTGAAGCCCACCAGATCGGCGAAGGCCACCGTGACCTCGGCGAAGCCGTCGGCGATGCCCTCCTCGCCACCACGCAGCCGGTTGGCGATCGGCGCCGGCAGGACGTTGAGCAGCAGCTCCTCGTTCTCGCGGTTCTTGGCCTCGATCACCGTGCTCTTCTCGCGCAGGTCCTCGACCATGCCGTTGAAGGCCGCACACAGCCGGCCGATCTCGTCGCGCGTGCGCACCGGCACGGTGGTCTCGTAGTCGCCCGCGGCGAACCGGGTCACGCCGGCGGTGAGCTCGCGCAGCGGCCCGAGCAGGGTGCGCGACAGCCAGGCGGCCGTGACCACCACGATCAGCAGGGCGACGCCGCCCACGATCGCGAGATCGAGCCGCAGCCTGTGGATCGGCGCGAAGGCCTCCGACGTGTCGATCTTGGCGACCAGCGCCCACTTGACGCCCGGGATGGCGACAGGCCCCCACGAGGCGAGCGTGGAGACGCCACGATAGCCGATGACCTCGCCCGTGCCTTCGCTGCCGGCCAGAGCCGCCCGCGTCGCCTTGGTGTCGATACGCTGGTGCATCACGGGGCTTCGGTAGCGCTGGATGGCGGCGATGTCGGCAAACGAGGCGCCGGCCTCCTTGAGCTCGGCGAAATAGAGGTCGCGATTCTCGTAGAACGCCCGGGGCGCCGAGCGGAGCAGATGGTCCTGGCCGACGAGATAGGCCTCGCCGGTCGCGCCGAACCCCTCGTGCCGCCAACGCCGGTTGCCGGTGACGACATTGTCGATCTCGTCGTCCGAGAGCTGGGCGACCAGCACGCC
>SCVT01000599.1 GCA_004296815.1 Reyranella sp.
CACGCGGCCGCCGCGCGCCTGCGGCAAGGCCGCGTGCGCGCGCTCGCCGTCACCAGCGCGGCGCGGTCGCCGGCGGCGCCCGACGTGCCGACGATCGCCGAGGCCGGCGTCAAGGATTGCGAGATCTCGGAGTGGAACGCGCTGATCGCGCCGGCCGGCACGCCGCCGCAGGTGATCGCACGCCTGCATGCCGAGGTCGCGAAGATCATGCGCATGGAGGAGATCAAGGCCAAGTTCGCCGACCTGGGCGCCGACGCCATCGGCTCGACGCCGGACGAGCTGGCGGCCTTCATGCGCGCCGAGATGGTCAAGTGGGCCGAGGTCGTGAAGACGGCCAGCATCAAGGCCGAGTAGGGATGGCGTCCTACGACTCCGTCTTCCGGCCGGGCCTGTTCGCGGGCAAGACGGTGATCGTCACCGGCGGCGGCTCGGGTCTGGGCCGCTGCACCGCGCACGAGCTCAGGTCGCTCGGCGCGCGACTGGCGCTGGTCGGCCGCACGATGGAGAAGCTTGAGCGCGTCAGGGAAGAGCTGGGCGATCCCGAGACCTTCGTCTTCGCCGCCGACCTCAGGCGCGAGGAGGAGGTGAAGGCCGCGATCGACGGCGTGCTCGCCTGGGGCGGCCGCATCGACGGGCTGGTCAACAATGCCGGCGGGCAGTTCCCCGCGCAGCTCAAGGACATCTCGCTGAACGGCTGGAACGCCGTCGTGAGCAACAACATGACGGCGACCTTCCTGGTCTCCAAGGCGGTCTATCTCGGGTGGATGGAAAAGCACGGCGGCGCCATCGTGAACGTCGGCGCCGACTTCGAGCTCGGCAATCCCGGCATGGCGCACAACGGCGCCGCGCGCGCCGGCCAGACCAACTTCACCTACAGTGCCTCCGTCGAGTGGGCGCATTCCGGTGTGCGGGTGAACTCGGTGCTGCCGGGCTTCATCGCCTCCTCGGGCTTCGACCGCTATCCGGAGCGTGCACACGACGTGCTGCGCGGCGTGAAGAAGCGCGTGCCGCTGAAGCGCCACGGCACGGAATCGGAGATCGCGGCCGCCATCGTCTATCTCCTGAGCGACGCCGCGTCCTATGTCACCGGCACGTCGCTGCGGGTCGACGGCGGCCTGCACAATGCAGGCAAATCGAGCTTCTATGAGGTGCCGGATCACGACCGGTCGAAGCCGTACAACGGCTTTCCGCTCTACCAGCCCCCCAAGATGCTGGAGTAGGGTGGCATTCCCGAAACGGGAATGGAGGAAACGATGCGTTTCGTTCCGGTGATGTGTGGTCTCGTGGCAGCCACGGTCCTGTCCTTTGCCGCCGGCGCCCACGCCCAGACGGCCAAGGCAGCCCTCAAGGATGCGACCGGCAAGGATGTCGGCACCGTGCAGCTCATCCAGACGCCGCACGGCGTGCTTCTGCGGATGTCGCTGAAGGGCGTGCCGGCCGGCGAGCGGGCGTTCCACATCCATGCAGTCGGCAAGTGCGAGCCGCCTTTCACCAGCGCGGGCGGCCACTTCAATCCCGCCGGCAAGAAGCATGGCGTCGAGGCCAAGGAAGGCTCGCACGCCGGCGATATGCCCAACCTCTTCGTCCCGGCGAACGGCGAGCTCACGGTCGACGTCGTCAACCACATGATCACGCTGGCCAAGGGCCAGCCCAATTCGGTGTTCGATGCCGACGGCTCGGCCATCGTCATCCACGCCGGACCGGACGACTACAAGTCCGACCCGACCGGCAATGCCGGCGACCGCATCGTCTGCGGCGTCATCACGGAGTGAACTGAACAATGGATCTGGCCCGTTTTCCGCGTCGTCACTACACCCACGCCCCAACGCCCATCGAGAAGCTGCCGCATTTCACCAAGGCGCTGGCCGCGAGCTGCCCCGGCGGGGTCGGGCCCGAGATCTGGATCAAGCGCGACGACCTGTTGGGGCTGTTCCCCGGCGGCAACAAGACGCGCAAGCTCGAGTTCCTGGCGGCGGACGCTCTCGCGCAGGGCGCCGATACGCTGATCACCTGCGGCGCACCGCAGTCAAATCACTGCCGCATCACGCTGTCGGCGGCGGTGAAGGAGGGGCTGAAGGCCCGCTTCGTGATCGAGGAGCGCGTGCCCGGCTCCTACAAGAAGGAAGCCGGCGGCAACAACTTCATGTTCGAGCTGATGGGCGTCGAGCAGATCACCGTCGTCCCTGGCGGCTCGGACATGGGCGCGGCGATGTCGAAGATCGCGCAGGAACTCGCCTCGATGGGCCGCAAGGGCTACATCATCCCGGGTGGCGGCTCGAACGCGATCGGCGGCCTGGGCTATGTGGCCTGCGTGCAGGAGATGCAGGTCCAGTGGACCGACATGGGCGTCGCCTTCGACGCGATCGTCGTCGGCTCCGGCAGCTCGGGCACGCACGGCGGCATGGTCGCGGGCTTCGTCGGCAACAATATCAAGATCCCGCTGATCGGCGTCGGCGTCAGCCGCGATCCCGCCGACCAGGAGCCGCTGGTCTTCAAGGAAGCGCAGGCGGTCGCCGACCTGCTGGGTATCGGCAAGATCCCGCGCGAGGCGGTGAAGAGCTTCGGCGGCTACTGGCAGCCGAAGTACTCCGTGCCCAACGCCAAGATGGTCGAGGCCGTGCAGATGCTGGCCCGCACCGAGGGCATCCTTCTCGATCCCGTGTACACCGGCAAGATCATGGCGGGACTCATCGGCCTCGCGCGCCAGGGCCACTTCAAGCCCAACGCCAAGGTGCTGTTCATGCACACCGGCGGCCTGCCGTCGCTCCATGTCTACGAGGACATCGTGCTCGGCCGAACGCCGGTCAACGACTGACGAGTACCGAAGCAGCAAGTCTGCGCTCGCAACATCGACGGCGGGAGAAGGTTCCTTCTCCCGCCGTCGTCATTTCGATGAACCCGTTTCATTGATCCGCTGCAACGTCACAGCCAGATTGACGGCATGACGATCCGTTTCCTCGCCTGCCTTTCGTGTCGACGCTGACGCGCGACACACCCTGAAACTCCACCCATTCGATAGCCCAACGCCCCGCACGCGCGGCGGCGAAAGGAGAAGTCATGCTCAAGCGACGCAGCCTCGTCGCCGGTCTCGCCGGCGCCACCCTCCTCGCCTCGACCGGAAGCCGTGCTCAGGAGCCCTGGCCCACGCGGACCGTGAAGATCGTCGTGCCGTGGCCGCCTGGCGGCGGAGTCGATGCCTTCGCGCGCGTCATTCAGGCACCGCTGTCGGCCAAGCTCGGCCAGACGGTCGTGATCGAGAATATCGGCGGTGGCGCTGGTCGCGTCGGGACGCAGACGGCCGCGCGCGCCCCAGCCGACGGCTACAACTTCCTGCTGGTGAACGACACGTTCGCGGCCACGGAAGCGCTGCCGATCCCGGGCGCCATGCCGCTCCTGCCGGCGCTAGCACCGGTGACCTTCGCGATCTCCGGTCCACAGGGCCTGTTCACGCATCCGCGTTCCGGTCTCGCCACGGCGAAGGACTTCGTGGCGGCGGCCAAGTCCAAGCCCGGCAAGCTCAACGTCGGGGTGCCGGGCCTCGGCAGCAGCCAGCATCTCACCAGCGAGCTGCTGCTGCGCGCGGCGGGCGACCTCAGCGTCACGCATGTGCCCTATCGCGGTGGCGGGCCGCTGCTGCAGGACCTCATCGCGGGCAACATCGATGCCGGCGTCGTCACCTTCGCGGCCGGTGCGCCGCAGGCGAAGGGCGGCCAGCTCGTGGCGCTGGCGGTGACGTCAGACAAGCGGTCGGCGGCCTACCGCGACGTGCCGACGGCGTCGGAGACGATCGCGCCGGGCTTCGTGCAGACGACCTGGCAGGGCTTCCTGGCGCCCAAGGCCACGGCGGCCGACGTGCGGGCACGCTTCCATGCCGCGCTGGTCGCCGTCCTGAAGGAGCAGGCCGTGATCGAGCGGCTGGAGCAGCTCGGCTTCGAGCCGACGGGCCTCGACGGCGCGGAATTCGCCAAGCTGTTCGACCGCACGGTCGACACGTTCGCCGGCATCGCCAAGGAGCGAAACATCGCGGCCGGCGACTAGCTGGCAACAGCGGCCCGAAGCTCTATGCTCCCCGGCGTCCATCGACTCCGGGGAGCACAGGGTTTCATGTCCAGTTCGTTCGGCCCGCTGCAGGGCGTCAAGGTCGTCTCCTGCTCGACGGCGCAGGCCGGCACCGTGCCGTGGATGCTGATGGCCGATCTCGGCGCCGACGTGATCAAGATCGAGACGCCCGACGGCGGCGACGGCTCGCGCCGCATGACCGTGCTGCCGGGCAAGGGCAGCACCTTCTTCGAGACCAACAATCGCGGCGTGAAGAGCGTCACGCTCAATCTCAAGACCGCCGAGGGCCGCGCGATCCTGCACAAGCTGGTCGCGAAGGCCGACATCTTCGGCCAGAACTTCCGGCCGGGTGCTGCGGAGAAGAACGGCTTCGGCTGGGAGGAGCTGCGCAAGATCAACCCGAAGCTCGTCTACGTTTCGATCTCGGGCTACGGCACCAAGGGACCGCACGCCCATCTGCCGGGCACCGACTCGATGGCGCAGGCGCTGGGCGGCATCGCCGAGGCCTATTCGACGCCCGGTGAGCGCATGAAGACCGGCATCGCCTCGGTGGCCGACGAATCGACCGCCATGCTGGCGTTCGGCGGCGCGCTCGCGGCTCTCACCCACGCCCGCACGACCGGTGTCGGCCAGAAGATCGACCTCTCTTTGCTGGGCTCTCTGGTGCGGCTGATGGGCTGGACTTTCACCACGACCATGTGGCGCGACCAGAACCCGGTGACGGGACAGGCGCGCGTCACCGGCACGCGAGAGCGGCCGGGCATCAGCGCCTCGTTCAACGACCGCGACGGCAAGCCGCTGGTCTTCCAGCTCACCGGCCCGGACAATTGGAAGGATGCGATGACCGCGCTCGGCTTCCACGAGCGTCTCGCGGCGGCCGGCTTCGAGAATCTTGGCGTCATCATCGACAACGACGCCAAGCGCGTGGAACTGCTGGCGCTGCTCGACACGCTGTTCGCCACCGGCACGCGCGCCGACTGGGTGGCGAAGCTGCGCGGCGCCGACATCGTCTCCGCGCCGATCAACACGCTCCTCGAAGCCTCGAACGATCCCGACGTGGTGGCGAACGGCTACGTGACCCACGTCGATCATCCGAAGCACGGCAAGCTCAAGGTCCACGGGTCGCCCTGGCAGTTCTCCGAGACGCCGGCGAAGCCCGGCATCGCGCCGGAACTCGGCGAGCACAACGATTCCGTCCTGGCCGAGCTGGGCTATGGCGCGGCCGAGCTCGCCGACCTGCGCGCCCGCAAGATCATCTGACGGACGATGGAAGGGGCGGCGAGCTATCAGGCCACCTATCGCCGCTCCGAGGTGGCGATACCCCTGCTGATCTGCAGCGTCGCCCTGTTCTTCGTGGGCCTCTGGCTCGTGCTGCGTGATCTCCCGAACCCGCATCTGATGGCGGCGGTGCTGGGGCTCGTCGGCGCGCTCCTGCTGGCGATGGTGCTGATACTGCTGATGGTCTTCAGCGTCCATCGCTGGACGATCGAGCCCGAAGGATTGCGCATCGTCGAGCGGCCGAAGGTGCCGTTGATGGGCCGCACGCTCGACCTGTTCGTGCCGTGGAGCGA
>SCVT01000600.1 GCA_004296815.1 Reyranella sp.
TCGATCCCGGCCTGATGCCCGGCACCGGCCTGGCGCGAGGCCGCTCCGCCATCGAACGCTGGGGCTGGTCGACGATCCTGCCGGTGCTGGCGCGGGCGATCCCAGGCGCCAGCACGCCGCGCCGGTCCGCCGAAACCTACGCGCGGCTGCTGACCGGCCGCCTGTTCCCGGGCGACAGCGGTGTGCATCTCGACTTTTCGGGCGACCGGACGGCGAGCTCGACCGATTCCCATCGCGTGGAATGGCAGGAGGAGGTGGCGGCGTTTGCCCGGAAGCTCGCCGGATGAACGGCGACTCCGGTCGGACGATTTCGCTTGCGCAGTAACATTCCAAGGAATATTACAACATTCCATAGAATGTTATGGAGAGACTCATGGCTCTTTCGCGCAAGACTTTCCTCCGGGTGCTGGGTGGCGGCGTCGTGGTCGCGGCGGGAGCGGCACTGGCGATCCCGCGCCTCGACGCCATGCCGGCCTCGGCCGTCGAGGGCTGGGCGGGGCCGCCGCCCTCGGAAGCCGATCCGCGGCGGCGCGCGCTCGCCTGGGCGCTGCTCGCGCCCAATCCGCACAATCTGCAATCCTGGGCGGTCGATCTCTCGCAGCCCGACACGATCCTGCTCCATGTCGATGGCCAGCGGCTGCTGCCCGAGACCGACCCGTTCTCGCGCCAGATCTTGATCGGCCACGGCTGCTTCCTTGAGATCCTGGCGATGGCAGCCGCGTCGGAAGGATGGCGGACCGATATCGCGCTCTTTCCCGAAGGCGAGTGGTCGCTCGACAGGCCCGTCGCACGCATCGTCTTCACGCGACAGCCCGGCATCGCGACCGATCCGCTGTTCGCCGAGGTGCCGCGCCGCCGTACCGCAAAGGCGAAGTTCGCGCCGCGGCCGCTTGAGGCGGCCCATCGGACTGCGCTGCTGGCCAGCTATGCACCGGCGGCGTTGCCGCTCGCGATCGTCGACGACACGGCGAAGGTCGACAGGCTGCGCGCGCTCGCCGCGGCAGGCTCGGATGTCGAGATGAACACCCTTCGCACCCACAAGGAGAGCATCGACGTCGTGCGCATCGGCGCCGCCGAGATCGCGGCGCATCGCGACGGCATCTCGCTGAAGGGACCGATGATCTGGGCGCTGCGCCAGACCGGACAGATGACGGCGGAGAAGGCGATGACTCCCGGCACGCTTGCCTGGGACGGCGGTCGCGACTACGCGATGGCGGGCTATGCGAGCGCGCGGGCCTTCGGCTGGATCGCCAGCCCCGACAACGCGCGCGCGACCCAGATCGCCGTCGGCCGCGCCTTCGTGCGCCTCCAGCTCAAGGCGACGGCGCTCGGTGTGGCGCTGCAGCCACACAGCCAGACCTTGCAGGAGTATCCGGAGATGGCCGAGTTGCGCGTGGCCATGCACAGGGAAACCGGCACGGGCGAGGGCGCCACGCTGCAGATGTTCTTCCGGCTGGGCTATGCTGTCGACACCGGCCCGTCTCCGCGGCGGGCGCTCCGGAGTTTCCTGGCCGCATGACCGAACCGTCCCTTGCCTTCCGCATCGTCAACTGGATCGGCATCATCGACCAGTTGACCACCACGGAGGGCAACCGGCTCCTGAAGCCGCTCGGCCTCCCGCTGCCGCAGCTCGTCATGTTGAATCATTTCAGCCACCGACCTGACGAGGCGAAGACCATCACCTCGATTGCCCGCGCGATGCAGCAGCCGCAACCAGGCGTCACCAAGACGGTGCAGAAGCTGGTGGCGCTGGGCTTCCTGCGCGAGCGCAGCAACGGTGCCGACGGCCGCTCCAAGCTGCTGGTCCTGACGCCGGCCGGCCTCGCCAAGCACCGCGCCGCCGTGGCGGCGCTGACGCCGTGGACGGAACGAGCGTTCGCCGGCTGGTCGGAGAAGGATCAGCGCACGCTGTTCGCGATGCTCGACCGCCTCAAGGTCTGGTTCGACCGGGATCGCGATCCGCCGCTGCGGTGATGGCGCCGACATAGGCCACGACCATCCGCACCGCCTCGTCCTCGAAGGCCTGGCTGCGAAGGAAAGGCTGCTCCTCGAGCACGGCCGCGCGGATCGTGCCCATCAGGCTGCGCGACAGCACGAACACCTGCTCGCGCGTGAGCGGGCCCAGCAGCGAGTCGGGAGATCGGAAGAGC
>SCVT01000066.1 GCA_004296815.1 Reyranella sp.
CAGCTCGACGTTGAGCGTGCGCTTGCCGGGATCGATGACCACGATGTCGCCGTCGCGCACCGCCGCGATCGGGCCGCCCCTAGCGGCCTCGGGCGAGATGTGGCCGATCAGGATGCCGTGGCTCACGCCCGAGAAGCGGCCGTCGGTAATCAGCGCCACGTCCTTTCCGAGCCCTCGTCCCTGCAGCTGGATGGTGAGCATCACCATCTCCGGCATGCCGGGCCCGCCGACGGGCCCCACATTGCGCACCACGATCACGCTGCCGGGCTTGATGTCGTTGGCCCGGATCGCAGCCATCGTCGCGGCCTCGGACTCGAACACCCGGGCGGGGCCGCGGAACTCGCCATTCGCCAGCGTTTTCCCGGAGAGCTTCAGCACGCAGCTCTCCGGCGCGATGTTGCCCTTGAGGACGCTGATATGGTTGTTCGCCGGCGCGAACGGCTTGGCGACCGGCCGCACGATGTCCTGCGCGCCGAGCTGATCGAGCGTCGGAACGTCCGCGAGGTTCTCCGCGAGCGTCCTGCCCGTCACCGTCATCACGTCGCCGTGCAGCAGGCCGGCGCGCAGCAGCTCCTTCATCACCACGGGCACGCCGCCCAGCTGGTGCAGGCTCACCATGGCATAGGGTCCGTGCGGCTGCAGGTTGGCGATCAGCGGCACCCGCTCGCCGATCGCCTGGATGCGCTCGATGCCCATCGCGGAAAGGCCCGCCTCGCGGGCGATCGCCAGCAGGTGGAGATACATGTTGGTCGAGCCGCCCATCGCATAGACGGTCGTGACGGCGTTCTCGAAGGCGCGCTCCGTCATGATGTCGCGCGGGCGGATCCCCTTCTCGATCAGCCTGTAGAGCGCGTCGACGGTGGCCTTGGCCTGGGCCTTCACGTCGGCATGGATGTCGGAGCCCGAATCGTAGTCGGCGGGATGCGAGGCGCCGCGCGGCAGCATCATGCCGATCGCCTCGGCGATGGTGCTCATCGTGTTGGCGGTGAACATGGCGCCGCAGGTGCCGCTGCCCGGCATGACGTTGCGCTCCAGCTCCAGCGCCTCCTCGGCCGAGATGCGGCCTGCCTCGTGGGCGGCGCGGCCCTCGACATAGTCCATGATGGTGAGGTTGTTGCCCTTGGCCGCCCAGGCGCCGAACGAGACGCGGCCCGGCGAGCTGGTGCCGGGATAGAGCACCAGGCCGAAGGCGTTGGTCCGCGCCAGCGGCATCAGCGCCGCGGCGCCCGTCTTGTCACAGCCCGAGATCACGATCATCGCCTCGCCGTGATGGGCGCGGTGGCCGATCTCGAAACAGTCGGCCACGACGTCGCGCGACACCAGGCTGAAGCCCGCCGTGGGCGTGCCTTGCGTCAGCGCGTCGGACACCGCGGGCGCACCGACCACCAGCCCTTGCCCGCCGCGCTCGCCCACCAGCTCGACCAGCAGGTCGGCGAGCGAGCGCACGCGATTGTTGCAGCGATGGGCGTTGGTCCAGGCGGCGGCGACGGTCACGACCGCATTGGCCTTCGCCGCGCGATCCGGCTCGAACCCGGCGGCGCGCAGCTCGACGCGCTGCTTCTTCCAGTAGGTGCTGCTGTCTTCGTTGGTTTCCTTTGG
>SCVT01000601.1 GCA_004296815.1 Reyranella sp.
GGTCGACTTCGACCGCATCAATGCCAAACGCGAGCGCTTCAGCGTCGGCGCGGTGAACGTCAAGACCGGCAACTTCACCTACTTCGACAACACCACGCACAAGATCGGGCCGCAGCACGTGATGGCGAGCGGCGCCCTGCCGCCCGGCTTCCCCGCCGTCGAGGTCGACGGCGAGTTCTACTGGGACGGCGGCGTGGTCTCGAACACGCCGCTGCAATGGGTGCTCGACGCCAGGCCGCGCGCCGATACGCTCGCCTTCCAGGTCGACCTGTGGAGCGCGCGCGGCGATCTCCCGCGCGACATGATCGAGATCGACACGCGGCTGAAGGACATCCGCTATTCGAGCCGCACGCGCGCCGGCACCGACCAGTTCCGCCGCATGCAGGCGGTGCGCCGCGCCGCCGCCAAGCTGCTGGCCGAGATGCGGCCGGAGCTGCGCCAGTCGCCTGAGGCCGAGCTGCTGGCCCAGGAGGCCGACGCCACGGTCTACAACGTGATCCACATGATCTATCGCGCCCGCCGCTACGAGGGCGCGTCGAAGGACTACGAGTTCTCGCGCCGCACGATGGAAGAGCACTGGACGTCGGGCCACGACGACATGAAACGCACGCTCGCCCATCCCGAGGTGCTGCAGCGGCCGACCAGCCCCGATGGCGTGTTCACCTTCGATCTGGCCGTGCAGGGCCGCAAGGAGACCAGGAAATGAAGATCGCCGACGTCCGCAAGAACGCCTTCGCGATGCCGCTCAACAACCCGGCCTATCCGCGCGGGCCCTACAAGTTCTACAATCGCGAATTCGTCATCATCACCTACCGCACCGATCCGAAGATCCTGCGCGCCCTGGTGCCCGAGCCGCTCGAGGTGGTGGGCGACACGGTGAACTACGAGTTCATCCGCATGCCCGACTCGACGGGCTTCGGCGACTACACCGAGACCGGCCAGGTGATCCCGGTCCGCTTCAAGGACAAGAAGGGCAAGGTCTGGGAAGGCGGCTACGTGCACGCCATGTATCTCGACGACAACTCGCCGATCGCCGGCGGCCGCGAGATCTGGGGTTTCCCCAAGAAGCTCGCGACGCCCAAGATTGCCCACGAGAGCGAGACGCTGGTCTGCACCCTGCACTACGGCTCGGTGCTCTGCGTCAACGCCACCATGGGCTACAAGCACCGCGAGATCGACCACGCGCCGCTGCTGAAGAGCCTCGCCAAGCCCAACTTCATGATCAAGATCGTCCCGCACGTCGACTGCACGCCGCGCATCTGCGAGCTGGTGCGCTACTACTGCGAGGACGTGACGCTGAAGGGCGCGTGGAGCGGCCCGGCGGCGCTGCAGCTCTTCGACCATGCCCAGTGCGACGTCGCGCGCCTGCCGGTGCGCGAAGTCGTCTCGGCCAGCCATTTCGTCACCGACCTGACACTCGGGCTTGGTGAAGTGGTGTTCGACTATCTCGCCAAATAGATCACGCAACAGGAGCCGTTCATGTCCCGCTTCACAGGAAGAGTTGCCATCGTCACCGGCGCGGCCTCCGGCATCGGCAAGGAGATCGCCTTGCGCCTCGCCGCCGAGGGCGGCATCCCGGTGATCGCCGACCTCAACCTCGACGCCGCGTCGAAGACCGCCGACGAGATCAAGGCCAAGGGCGGCGACGCCTTCGCCGTCGCCATGAACGTCGTCGACGAGGCCCAGGTCGAGAAGGGCGTGGCCGACACGGTCGCCAAGTACGGCAAGGTCGACATCCTGGTCAGCAACGCCGGCATCCAGATCGTGAAGCCGCTGGTCGACTTCCCCTTCGCCGACTGGAAGAAGCTGCTCGCCATCCATCTCGACGGCGCGTTCCTCACGACCAAGGCCTGCCTCAAGCACATGTACAAGGCGAAGTATGGCCGCGTGATCTACATGGGCTCGGTCCACTCCAAGGAAGCCTCCAAGCTCAAGGCGCCCTACGTCACCGCCAAGCACGGGCTGATCGGCCTCTCCAAGGTGCTGGCCAAGGAAGGCGCGGAGTACAACGTCTCGTCCAACGTGG
>SCVT01000602.1 GCA_004296815.1 Reyranella sp.
GCTCTTCCGATCTGTCGCGGCCGAGCTGGTCGGTGCCGAACCAGTACGCGGCCGACGGCGGCTTCAGCGCCATCGCCGCATTGCTCTGCAGCGGATTGTAGGGCGCGATCAGCGGCCCGAAGATCGCCGCCAGCAGGAACATGAAGAAGAGGCCGAAGGCGAGCCCGGTGACCGGGTTCTCCGAGAGCACGTAGCGGGCGTGGCGCAGCAGCGGCAGCATGGTCAGGCGTCCAGCCGCACACGCGGGTCGACTAGGCCGTAGAGCAGGTCGATCGCGAGGTTCAGCGCCACGTAGAGCACCGCCATGGTGAGCACGAAGCCCTGGACCGGCGCGTAGTCCGATGTGATGAGCGCGTTCACCGCATAGAGACCGATGCCCGGCCAGGCGAACACGGTCTCGACCAGCACGTTGGCGCCCAGCAGGAAGGAGAAGACCATGCCGAGAGTCGTGATAACCGGCAGCACGGCGTTGCGGAAGGCGTAGGTGAAAACGACGGTGCGAGGCGCCAGCCCGCTCGCCCGCGCGGTGCGGATGAAGTCGCTGCCCAGCACGGCGAGCATCGAGCCGCGGGTCATGCGCGCGAGCGGCGCCAGCGAGAAGATCGCCATGGAGATCGCCGGCAGCGCCAGCTGGCGCAGCGCGCCCCAGAACGTCTCCATGTTCCCGGTGAGTGCGGAGTCGATCAGGTAGAAGCCGGTGATGTGGGTGGGCGGCGACAGGAAGACATCGAGACGGCCGGTCGGCGCCGGCGCCCACTGCAGCAGATAGTAGAAGACGTAGGCGAAGAGGAGACCGGTGAAGAAGACCGGCAACGAGACGCCAGCGGTCGTGACGATGCGGCAGAGATGGTCGATCCAGGTCCCCTGCTTCACCGCCGCCAGCACGCCCAAGGGGATGGCGATGGCGACGGCCACGATCAGCGCGAACAAAGTGAGCTCGGCTGAGGCCGGCAGGCGCGTGGCGATCTCGGCCACCACCGGCTGGCCGGTCGAGAGCGAGTTGCCGAGATTGCCCTGCAGCAGGTCGCCGATATAGCCCACAAACTGCTCGGGCAGCGACTTGTCGAGGCCGAGCTTCGCGCGCACCTCGGTGATCGCCTGCGGGCTCGCGGCGAGGCCGGCGAAATAGGCCGCCGGATCGCCCGGCAGCAGGCGGGTCAGCATGAAGGTGACGACGACGACCCCGATGATGCTCGGGATCGCCGTCGCCAACCGCGACAGCAGCAGCCCGAGCATCAGCCCTTCGCGAGCTGACGGTAGTCGAGCTGGCGGTGGAACCAGTAGCGGTAGCCGGTGACGTTCTTCTGCATCGCCACGTTGAGCAACGGCTGGTAGATCGGCACCCGCGGCACTTCCTCGAAGGCCATGTCGATGAAGCCCTTGACCGCGGCCTCGTACTCCGGCCCCGAGGTAAAGCGCGCCTTGTCGATCAGTGCGTCCATCGCCGGGTTCTTGTAGCCCATGGTGTTAAACACCGCGTTCTGGCCGTGGTAGCACCAGAAGAAGAAGTATTCCGGATAGTTCAGCCAGCCGCCGAAGGCGTTGGTGATCATCGGCATGTTCTTCTTCAGCAGCTCGCCGCGCCAGTTGGCGCCGGGGATCTTGTTGATCGTGGCCTTGATGCCGATCTGCGCCAGGCTCTCCTGGATCAGGATGGTGAGTGGCTCGTTGGTGCTGGCGAGGCCCAGGTCGAACGAGATCGTCGTCTCGACGCCGTTGCCGTAGCCCGCCTCGGCCATCAGCGCCTTGGCCTTGGCAATGTCGGTCTTGTAGCCGTCCTTCTGCGGCCAGTAGACGCCCTTGAACTTGTTGTCGGCGCCGCCGAACAGCGGGATCGCCTGGCCGAACATCACCGCGTCCATGATCTGCTGGTAGGGGATCGCCCAGGCCACGGCCTGGCGGACCTTGACGTTGTCGAACGGCTTCTGGTTCACGTTCATGCCGAGATACATCATCGCGTTCTCGATCGGCGTGCCGATGACGGTGAGCTTCGGCGAGCTGCGGAGCTCGGCGAAGTCCTTCGACGGCAGGTCGAACGAGAGATCGGCGTCGCCACGCTCGAGCAGCGCGCGCCGGTTACCGGCCGACGGGATGATGCGCATGATGACGCGCCGGATCTTGGGCAGCGGCCCGTTCTTCCAGTCGTCGTTGCGGACGTAGACGACCTCCTGGCCGGGCTGCCAGCGCTCGACCTTGTAGGCGCCGCCCGAAGCATGGTTGTTCTTGGTCCACTCCATCGCCCACGGATCGGCCGCAGTCGCGTGCTTCTTGCAGAGCTCGGAGTTCATGACCACCGGCACCGGCACGCCGATGTCGGGCATGGTGAGCTTGTCGGAGCGCAGGAAGTCGACGCGGAAGGTGTTGTCGTCGACCACGACGAACTGCTCGGGCTTCTCGAGAGACCCCGCCTTCATCTGGAAGGTCGGGAAGCCGCCCACCGTGACGGCGCGGTCGAACGACCACTTCACGTCCTTGGCGGTGATCGGCGTGCCGTCGTGGAACTTGGCATCCTTGCGCAGCTTGAAAGTCACCGAGTTGGGCTTGAGGTCCCACTCGGTGGCGAGCTCGGGCTCGAGCTTGGTGTAGTCGTAATGGTCGTTGCCGTTGGCGTCCTTCTTGACGCCGTAGGTCATCAGACGGTCGTGCGTGTTCCACGACACCTCGTAGGCCGGCCGGTTGGCGCCGACACCATGGATGTCCATCGAGTTGGGTGGGCTCTCGCCCACGATCAGCAAGGTCTCGTTGCGTGCCTGCGCCTTGGCCTCGGACCAGATCGCTGGTGCTGTGGTGACGGCCGCGCCCGCGGCCGCGCCCGCCTTGAAGAAGGAACGACGCTTCATTGTAGTAAGCCCCCTGTTTGCCTCTTCCCCGTATCAGGGACCCTGAAGGCAAGGACCGTGCCAATCCCCGCGCGCATGTGACCGCTGCATTCGGCGTCGGGCTTGCTACAAGGTCTGCATGACAGCCCTGCTCGATCTCGGTGTTCATGCCCTCCGCAGTGCCTACCGTGCCGGCACGCTCGATGTCCGGCGGACCGTCGAGGAGGTGCTGAAGCGGCTCCAGCAGGCAGGCGACGACAAGGTGTGGATCTCGCGCGCTTCCGACCAGGCGCTGCGTGCTCAGGCCGACGCGCTCGACCTGAGGCGGGGCGAGATCGAAAAGCTCCCGCTCTACGGCGTGCCTTTCGCGGTGAAGGACAATATCGACGTCGCCGGCATGGTGACGACGGCCGCCTGCCCGGGCTTCGCCTACGAGGCGAAGGACTCGGCCGAGGTCGTGAAGCGTCTCGTGGTGGCGGGCGCCATCGTGGTCGGCAAGACCAACCTCGACCAGTTCGCCACGGGTCTCGTGGGCGTGCGCTCGCCCTACGGCGTGCCGAAGAACCCGTTCGATGCGGCCTATGTGCCGGGCGGCTCCTCCTCCGGCTCGGCGGTCGCGGTCTCGGCGGGACTGGCGAGCTTCTCGCTCGGCACCGACACGGCGGGCTCGGGCCGCGTGCCGGCCGGGTTCAACAACATCGTGGGGCTGAAGCCCACGCCCGGCCTGTTCAGCAGCGCCGGGCTGGTGCCCGCATGCAAGTCGCTCGACTGCATCTCGGTGTTCGCGCTGTCCTGCGCCGACGCGGCCGCCGTGCTCGAGGTGGCGGCCGACGCCAAAACGACGCCGGCGATCGGTGCAACGTTCCGCTTCGGCATCCCGAGCACGAAGGATGCAGAGTTCTTCGGCGATACGGCCTATGCCGCGCTCTACGCGCAGTCGATCGCAAGGCTCAAGTCGATGGGCGGCACGCCGGTCGAGATCGACTACGCGCCGTTCCGCGACGCCGCGCAGCTGCTCTACAGCGGCCCCTGGGTCGCCGAACGCACCGCCGCGGTCGGCGACTTCATGGAGAAGGCCGACGACAAGGCCGGCGTCTGGCCGACGACGCGGCAGATCGTGCTGGGCGGCCGCAACTACAGCGCCGTCGACGCCTTCGAGGGCCAGTACCGTCTCGCCGAACTGAAGGCACGCGCCTTCGCCCAGATGGACGGGCTCGACATGCTGGTCGTGCCGACCGCAGGAACGATCTATCGCCTGGCCGACCTCGAGCGCGAGCCGGTCCTCTACAACTCGCATCTCGGCCACTACACCAACTTCGTGAACTTCTTCGGCCTCTCGGCGCTCGCCGTGCCTGCGGGCTTCCGGCCCGACGGCATGCCGTTCGGCATCACCCTGATCGCCCGCGCCGATGCCGAGCGCACGCTGCTGGCGTTCGGCGCGAAATGGCAGCGCACCGTGCCGCTGCCGCTTGGCAAGACGACCAGCGCCCTGCCGCCGGCCGACGCCGATCCCGTCGTCGCCGAGACGCGCGTGCCAATCGCGGTGGTCGGCGCGCACATGAGCGGCCTGCCGCTGAACGGCCAGCTCATCGAGCTGGGCGGGCGGCTGGAGAACGCCACGAAGACCGCGCCGGTCTATCGCTTCTTTGCACTGCCCGGCGGGCCGCCGCAGCGACCGGGGCTGATGCGCGTGGGCGATGGCGGTGGCGCCATCGAACTCGAAGTGTGGAGCCTGCCATCGGACAAGGTCGGCGCCTTCCTGACCAAGATCCCCTCGCCGCTCGGCCTCGGCACCGTGATCCTGGCGAACGGCACCGGCGTTCCGGGATTTCTCTGCGAGGCCCACGCTACCCTAGATGCCCGGGACATCACTTCGCTCGGCGGCTGGCGGGCCTACCTCAAGACCCTCGCCGTCTGATAGGGTCCGCTCCTTCGAGGAGGAACGAACCCATGAGCGGAAAGATCGCGATCGTCACCGGCGCGGGCAGCGGCATCGGCCGTGCCTCGGCGCTTGCCTTGCTGAAGAACGGCTACAAGGTCGCGCTGGCCGGACGGCGCAAGGACGCGCTCGACGAGACGGCCAAGATGGCCGGCAACAACCAGCCCAACGCGCTGGCCGTGCCGACCGACGTCACCAAGCGCGACGACATCCTGGCGCTGTTCGCCAAGGTGAAGGCGACCTGGGGCCGGCTCGACCTGGTGTTCAACAATGCCGGCGGCGGCGCCCCACCCGTGCCGCTCGAGGAGCTGCCCTACGAAACCTGGCTCTCGGTCGTGTCGGCCAACCTCACCGGTCCGTTCCTGTGCACGCAGGAAGCCATGAAGATCATGAAGGACCAGAAGCCCAAGGGCGGCCGCATCATCAACAACGGCTCGATCTCGGCGCATGCGCCGCGGCCCTTCTCGGTCGCCTACACCTCGACCAAGCACGCCATCACCGGCCTCACCAAGTCGACCTCGCTCGACGGCCGCCAGTACGACATCGCCTGCGGTCAGATCGACATCGGCAATGCCGTGACGCCGATGACCGAGCGCATGACCAAAGGCGTGCTGCAGCCCGATGGCTCGACGCGCGTCGAGCCGCGCATGGATGTCGAGGCCGTCGCCAACGCCATCGTCTACATGGACAGCTTGCCGCTCGACGCCAACGTGCAGTTCATGACGGTGATGGCGACCAAGATGCCGTTCGTTGGGCGTGGATAAGGGGCCGCGGATAAGAGGCCGCGGCTAAGCCCTCAGGCCGGCGCGGCGCAGCTCGGCGAACATGCTCTTCAGCAGGTCGTGGGTCTGCACCGCGCCCGCCGCGAGCTTGCGCAGGGCGCTGGCCGGCACGACCCAGCCCAGCCGGCCGGCGCGATGGCAGACGCCGTCGCGCTCCAGGCCGAGGACGTGGCGGCGCACCGTCTCGTAGGGCAGCCTGAGCGACGAGGCGATCGCCAGCACGCTGACCGGGATGCGCTGCTCGTCCTGAAGCACGGTCCGGCTGGCGGTGGGCGCGGTGTTGGTGACGTGCTTGACGTTGGCCGTCCACAGCGCGGTGAAGACCAGGGCCCGGAGCACGTCACCGTCCCAGAAGTCGCCCAGCATCCTGACGCCGTCGAGCAGGCGGCCCATGCCGATGGTGGCCACCGCCTTCTGCTCGCGGGTGAGCTTGCCGCGACGCTCGGCTCCATCCTGGAGCGACCGATAGTCGGCCAGGCCGGCGCGCGTCAGCTCGACCAGCATGCGATCGGCATTGAGGTAGATTTTGCGCAGCACGGCGGTGGTCGCGCGGCTCCCGAGCCCTGCCGGCTCGATGACGATGCCCTTGCGCGTCGCCGCGCATTGGCCCGCCCGCACCAGCTCCATCGCGTGACGACGAACCGTCTCGTAGGGCAGGTCCAGCCGGCGCGCCAGTTCGCGCGTTGCCACCGCGCCGCCGTCGGGATGCTCCATGCAATTGTGCAGGATCGCGGCGAAGACCAGCCCCGAGATCAGCTTGTCATTCTGCGCCCGCGTAAGCAGATCGATGCCGCGCAGCAGGAACTCCGAGGAGATGCGCACCATCGGATAGGTGTCGTGCGGGATTTCGTCAGGCTGCCCTTTGGGGACGAACCTGCTCATTCCAGCCGCCTAGATCGCCACGCCCGAGCGGCGCAGCTCGGCAAAGTAGCCGGCCACGATGGCGTGGATCTCGACGGCGCGATGGGCGAACCTGCGGTGCACCTCGCCCGGAACGACCATGCCGCGCGATCCGACGCGACGGCAGTGGCCCGACTTCTCCAGCGCCGCGGCGTGCCGGCGCACCGTCTCGTAGGGCAGCCTGAGCGAGTCCGAGATCGCCAGCACGCTGACCGGTTGGCGCAGCTCGTCGGCCAGCACCGACTGGCTCGACGCCGGCGCGGTGTTGGTGACGTGCTTCACGTTGGCCGTCCAGATCGCCGTGTAGACGAGCGCCCGGAGGAGGTCGCCGTCCCAGACGGCGGCGGAGAGCCGGATCGCCTCGAGCACCTGTCGCGTCGACGCCTTGGCGATCACCATCTGCTCGCGCGTCAGGGCGCGCTTGCGCGGCGACGTCTCGGGTGAGGCTTGGTAGTTGGCCGCACCGGCGCGCGTCAGCTCGATCAGCATGCGCTGGCTGTTGAGGTACATGCCGCGCAGCAGCTCGACGTTGGCTCGGCTCGCACGGACGGCTGGCGGAATCGCGAGCCCGTCGGCCGTGGCCACGCACTGTCCGGCCCGCACAAGCTCTGTTGCATACCGGCGCACGGTCGCATAGGGCACGGCGAGGCGGCGCGCCAGCTCGCGCACGCTCACCGGTCCGCCGTCGGGCTGCTGCATATGGCTGTGCCAGACCGCGATGAAGACCAGGCCAGAGATCAGCTTGTCGCCCTGCGCCCGGGTCAGCAGGTCGATGGCGCGCAGGAAGAATTCCGTCGACAGCCGCACGATCGGATAGGCGTTCTGCGGAATCGTGATCGGCTCATTTTGGGGAGCGACCTGGCTCATTTTGGGGAGCCTAGGCCTTCGGTCGGCCGGGTGGAAGCGGTAGTGGCTTGCGCGGGGAATGCACGTAGATCGCAGCAACCATCCTGCCGTGTGGGGCAGGAGCGCGCGGCGGCCGAAGTGTCCTTCTGCCAATCGGCCTTTCGGCCGGCGAGGTGACCCACCACCGGACCGGACGGCAGGCCACAGGATCGGCACGTTCACGCCGGCCGCCGTTGACCACCTACGTTTTTGCGACCGGTCATCGACGACGGCGTGGACGCCCCCGATCGATATCCCCGATCAGTAGCCGCCCCTCTAATATCCCTCGTCGCCGAGATTGAGCAGCGGGAACGCCGAGTGCACGCCCGGCATGTTGGTCGGCGTGCTCCTGGCGATGTAGCTCTTGTCGAGTTGTGACAGCGATGTGACGCCGAGCAAGCCCATCGCCTCCTTCATCTCGTCCTCTAGCAGCTCGACCACGCGCTCGATGCCGGCCGCGCCCGCCGCGGCGAGCCCGTAGCAGTAGAGCCGGCCGAGGCCGACCCAGTCGGCGCCCATGCAGATCGCCTTGACGATGTCGCTGCCGCGGCTGAACGAGCCGTCGACCGCAACCTTGGCGCGGCCCGCCACGGCGTCGACGATCTCCGGCAGCACCTCGGCCGAGCCGCGGCCATGGTCGAGCTGGCGTCCGCCGTGGTTGGAGCAATAGACCGCCCAGACGCCGTGCTGGCAGGCGATCTCGGCGTCCTCGCCGGTGCCGATTCCCTTCAGCATGAACTTCACGTCGGGGAACTTGTCCTTCACGCGCTTGAAGTTGGCCCACGAGAAGGCCGCCTGGTGATCCTGGCCGGTCGCCGAGGTGCGCCACGACTTCACAAAGCGCTTGGCGATGTCGCGCTCGCGGCGCGAATAGACCTGAGTGTCGACGGTGATGCAGAAGGCGTCGTAGCCCGCATCCATCGCCTGCTTCACCCGGTCGGCCACCCAGCTGTCGTCGCCGCGCACATAGAGCTGGTAAATCTTGGGCGCCGCGCCGCCCTTCACGATGTCCTCGAGCTTGAGCGTCGTCACCGAGCTGATCAGCATGGCCACATTGCCGGCGCCGGCGCCCCTGGCGACGGTGATGCCGCCGCCGGGCTCGAAGGATTCGAGCGACCCCACGGGCGCCAACATGACGGGCAGGCGAATCTTGCGGCCGAGAATCTCCGACGAGGGATCGATCGACGAAACGTCGCGCAGGACGCGCGGCTTGAAGGCGATGGAGTCGAGCGCCATCCTGTTGCGGCGCAGCGTAGTTTCAGTCTCCGTGCCGCCGATCAGATAGTCCCAGATATTGGGGTTAAGTCGGATTTTCGCCGCTTTTACGATCTCGTGTAGCGTCACGAAGTCGCTCTCAAGGCCGCTCGCCATCTGTCCCCCGGAGTCGCATGCTGGTTGGCGGTTTTCTTGCGCGTCCACCGCGTCGCGTCAACGTGGCGTCACGGGCCCGCGGCATTGACGATGACGTCCGGGGGCGATTTGATCGCCGTACGGCGACCGCTCGGCGGAACCGGCAGGCAAAGGCCCGCGTATAAGCAAGAAGGGCAACGGTGAGGCAAATGATGAAGAGACGCGCTCTGACGACGGCACTGCTCCTCGGCCTGGCGGCCGGTCCCGCCCTGGCGGCCGATCCGCTGCCCGCGATGAAGGAGACGCCGAGCCTCGCCGAGCAGGTGAAGTCGGGCGCCCTGCCGGCGGTCGACAAGCGCATCCCGCAGCAGCCTCAGGTGGTGAAGCAGTTCTACGGCGGCGACGGCCCCGGCCAGCAGGGCGGCCAGCTCAACATGCTGGTGGCCAGCGCCCGCGACACCCGCCTGATGACGATCTATTCCTACACGCGGCTCATCGTCCACGATCCGGACTTCAAGCTGAAGTCCGACATCCTCGAGAGCTATACCGACAAG
>SCVT01000603.1 GCA_004296815.1 Reyranella sp.
CCGACCGCCGGCCTCGACCCGATCGGCGCCGCCCACTACGACGAGCTGGTCAAGGGCCTGAGCCACAATCTGGGGCTGACCGTCCTGATGGTGACCCACGATCTCGACAGCCTGAACGCCGTCTGCGACCGCATAGCGGTGCTTCTCGACAAGCGCGTCGTGGTAGGTACCATGGAGGAGCTGCTGGTTTACGACCATCCATGGGTCCGGGAATACTTCCACGGGCCACGGGGTCGGGCGGCTCGGCAGGAGTAGAAGCAGCGTTCGATGGAAAGAAAATCGCCCTATGTGCTGATCGGCGCGGCGATGATCCTGTTCGTCGCGGCCGTCGCCGGCTTCGTGATCTGGAAGCTGCGCGCCGGCGATCGCACCGCCTACGCCTACTACGACATCCTGTTCTCGGGTGACGTGCAGGGACTGACCAACGATTCGCCGGTCTTCTATCGCGGCCTGCGCGTGGGCCGCGTCGCCAACATCCAGCTCACCTCGAGGGTCGACACCCAGCGCTCGACGGGCCGCGAGCGGCTGTCGGAGAAGATCGAGGTCACGGTCGCCGTCGACTGGGCGATCGATATCCGCGACCGCTCCTATGCCGTGTTCGAAAAGCCGTTCATCGCCGGCGCCCCGTTCATCCAGATCGTCGGTCGCCTCGACGTCGACCAGGTGAAGCCCAAGAAGAGGCTGGGCGAGAAGCCGTACCCGGAGATCCGCGAGGGCGCCTCGTTCCTGCAGGCGACCTCGACCTCGGCGCAGGAACTCCTGACCAAGGCGGGCGTCACCGTCGACCGGCTTAACGAGCTGCTGAGCCCCGACAATATCGGTGCGGTGAGCGACACGCTGCGCAACCTGCAGACCGCGACCAACGCCTTCGCCAAGTCCGACGGCGCGATCCAGACGACGCTCGCCGAGCTGCCGGGCGCGATCGCCGACTTCCGCAAGACCTTCGCCAAGCTCAACGACCTCTCCGACTCGCTGACCCTGATCGCCCAGGAGGTCGGCCCGCAGGACGAGGCGACCAGGAAGGCACTGGCCGGCAAGGATCCCGGCGAACTGCGCAAGACGCTGCAGGAGGCGCGCGCGGCGCTCGCCAACATCGACGGCGCGGCCGGCCAGCTCAGCAAGCTGGTCGGCGACACCAAGGGGCCGATCAAGGGCTTCGCCGAGACCGGCCTCACCGAGTTCTCGCTCGCAATCCGCGAGCTGCGCCAGCTCACCGCCAACCTAAACGTCATCGCGACGAAGCTGGAGCGTGATCCGGCCAACTTCGTGTTCAGTGGCAAGCAGGGATACACGCCTAAATGATGCTTCGTTGGGCCGTCTGCGCGGCGGCGGCTGTCGCTCTCGGGGGATGCAACGCCATCAGCGCGCTCGATTCGGCCGGCGAGCCGACCGACCTCTACACCGTCACGCCCAAGAGCACCTTCGATGCCGACCTTCCGGCGGTGTTCTGGCAGCTCGCGGTCGAGGTGCCGGTCGCGGCGGCCAGCCTCAACACCGGCCGCATCGCGCTCCAGATGACGCCGACCTCGACCGACTACTACGCCAAGGTGGCGTGGACGGACCGCGCGCCGCTGATGGTGCAGACCAGGATCGTCGATTCGTTCGAGAACACCCGCAAGATCGTCGCCGTCGCGCGCGAGTCGATCGCGCTCCGCGCCAACTACGTGCTGCAGCCCGACCTGCGCAATTTCGAGGCCATGTACTTCTACGGCCAGCCGCCGATCGTGAAGGTCCGCATCATCACCAAGCTGGTGCGCATGCCGGACCGCCAGATCATCGGCGTCGCCTCGTTCGAGCGCTGCGTGCGGGCGCGGTCGGACAAGGTGCCGAAGGTCGTCGAGGCCTTCGACCAGGCGCTGGGCAGCGTGATCAAGCGACTGGTGTCCTGGACCTTGCGCACCCCGCCGGTACAGCCGCCGAGCGATGCCGCGCCCTACGACATCGCGCGCTTCCGCAATCCGGCGAACATGGTCATCGACAGCGAGAACTGCCCCAAGGGGCACGATGCCTCGATGGTGCCCCTGACTGACGAGTAGGTGGAGGCGCCGTCAGGCGCCCTTCTGCGCGATCTTCCAGGCGAGATCGGCCATCGCGCGGGCGCGGTTGCCGTACTTGGTTGCCGTCTCCGACGAGGCGTTGCCGTCGAGGCCGCGCTTGTAGACGCCCTGCACGATGGCGGCGAGGCGGAACAGCGAGAAGGCGAGGTAGAAGTTCCACGCCGGCACTTCCTTGCGGCCGGTGCGGCGCGCATAGGCGGCGAGGTATTCCTGCTCGGTCGGGACGCCGAAGGACCTGAGGTCGACGCCGGCATAGCCACCCGACGCGCCGAAGCCTTCGCCGAAGTGGTACATCATGCAGTTGTAGCCGAGGTCGGCCAGCGGATGGCCGAGGGTCGACAGCTCCCAGTCGAGCACGGCGATGACGCGCGGCTCGGTCGGGTGGACGATCGTGTTGCCCAGGCGATAGTCGCCGTGGTTGATGCGCGTCTCGTCACCCGGCGGGATGTTCTCGGGCAGCCACTTCTTCAGCGCTTCCATCGGCTCGATGTCCTCGGTCCGTGCCAGGTCGTACTGGCTGGACCAGCGGTTGAGCTGGCGCTGAATGTACTGGCCCTCGCGGCCGTAGTCGGCGAGACCGACGGCGCGGTAGTCGACATTGTGCAGGCGGGCCAGCACGTCGTTCATCGAATCGAAGATCTTGCCGCGGTGGGCCGGCGAGATGCCGGGCATCTTCGGGTCGGCGAGCACGCGGCCGGGCAGGAATTCCATTATGTAGAAGGCGGTGCCGATCACCGCATCGTCCTGGCAGAGCGCGTAGGGCTTGGGCACGGGCACGTCGGTATGGTCCGACAGCGCCTTGATCACGCGGTACTCGCGGTCGACCTGGTGGGCCGAGGGCAGCAGCTTGCCCGGCGGCTTCTTGCGCAGCACGTACATGCGGCCGTTGCCGTCGGTCACGTGGAAGGTCGGGTTGCTCTGGCCGCCCTCGAACTGCAGCAGCTTGATCGGGCCTTTGTAGTCCTCGACGTTGGCCTTCATGTAGTCGGCGAGCTTCGCCTCGTCGAAGACGTGGGCGGCGCGGACGGGGGTGAGGTTCTCGGGCAGCTGGGACATGGGATTGTTCTAGAATCCGATCGTGGGGTTTTCGAGCCGCCTTTGCGGAAGAAGCCGCTCTGCGGTCAGTTGACGTTGCGCTGCTTGCCTTCCCAGTAGGGCTTGCGCAGCTCGCGCTTCAGGAGCTTGCCGGTCGGGTTGCGGGGCAGGGCGTCGATGAAGTCCACGGACTTTGGCAGCTTGTAGCCAGCGATGCGTTCGCGCGCCCAGTTGATCAGGTCACCGGCGCCCACGTCGGCGCCCGGCTTCCGCACCACCACGGCCTTCACGGCCTCGCCCCAGCGCTCGTCGGGCACGCCGATCACGGCGACGTCGGCCACCGCGGGGTGGCCGAACAGCGCGCTCTCGACCTCGGCCGGATAGATGTTCTCGCCGCCCGACACGATCATGTCCTTCACGCGGTCGTAGATGAAGAGATAGCCCTTGTCGTCGAGGTAGCCCGCGTCGCCCGAGAAGAACCAGTCGCCGTGAATCGCACGCTTGGTGGCGTCGGGCAGTCGCCAGTAGCCGCGCATCACCTGCGGCGAGCGGATGGCGATCTCGCCCACCGTGCCCGTCGGCACGTCCTTGCCCTCGCCGTCGACGATGCGCAGATCGACGCCCTGCTGGGCGAAGCCGCAGGACAGGAGCTTCTGGGCGTCGGACGGATCGTGGTCGTCGGGCGGCAGCAGCGTCACCGCGCCGGTGGTCTCGGTGAGCCCGTAGACCTGCTGGAAGCCGCAGCCGAAGATCGACATGGCCTGCTTCAGCAGCTCGGCCGGGATCGGCGCCGCGCCGTAGACGATCAGCTTCAGGCTCCTGAGGTCGGTCTCGCGGATCTGCGGCGACTGCACCAGGAACAGGATCATCGCCGGCACCAGCAGCATCACCTCGATGCGCTCGCGCTGGATCGTCTCCAGCACCGTGGCCGGCACGAACTCGCGCATCACGTGGTTGGTGGCGCCCGCGTAGAGACCCGCGACCGCCCAGCCGGCGCCGCCGATATGGAACATCGGCAGGCAGACGATGTTGGGCACGCCGGGCGCCAGCAGCCAGCTCTTCGACCACTTGTCGAACATGAACTCGAAGTTGGCGTTGGTGAGCTCGGCGCCTTTCGGCAGGCCCGTCGTGCCGCTGGTGTAGAACTGGACCGCGGTATCGTGGACCTCGACCGGAACGGCCGGATCGGAGTCGGGATGGCGGTCGCGCCATTCGGCGAAGCCCTGCCAGGTGCCGTGGCGAGGCCCCAGCGCCACGATCCGGCGCACGGTCTTCAGCTCGCCCTGGATCTTCTCGACGATCGGGAAGAATTCCTCGCCCACGAACAGGATCTCGGCCTCGGCGTCGTTCACGATGTGCAACACCTCGGGAGCGGCGAGGCGCCAGTTCACCGAAACCATGACGGCGCCCGCCTTGGCGACGCCGAACAGCAGCTCGAAATAGAGGTCGCTGCTCTTGTCGAGATGGGCGACGCGTACGCCCGGCTTGATGCCCTCGTCGACCAGGCCGTTGGCGACCCGGCTGGCCGCCCGGTCGAGCGCGCCGTAGCTCGTGGTGCGTCCCTCATAGACGATGGCCGCCGTGTCGGGCCGCTGCCGGCCGTGGACGCGGACGATGTCCGCCAGGCCCACCATCTCGATGCTCATCGAACGCTTTCCCCCTTCGTTGCGCGGCATCCTTCGGTGATTTTGGAGTGAATTCAAGAGCTTGATCGCCTAGTCTCGACAGCTGACCGCGACGAAGGCAGAGGCATCATGGGCAAGCGAATTCTGGTTACCGGCGGGGCGGGCTTCCTCGGCTCTCATCTGTGCGAGCGTCTTCTGGCGGCCGGTCACGACGTGCTCTGCGTCGACAACTACTTCACCGGCACCAAGGCCAACGTCGCCGCCTGCCTTGAAAATCCACGCTTCGAGCTGATGCGTCACGACGTGACCTTCCCGCTCTATGTCGAGGTCGACGAGATCTACAATCTCGCCTGTCCGGCCTCGCCCATCCACTACCAGCACGATCCGGTGCAGACGACCAAGACGAGCGTGCATGGCGCCATCAACATGCTGGGCCTCGCCAAGCGTGTCCGCGCCAAGATCTTCCAGGCCTCGACCAGCGAGGTCTACGGCGACCCTACGGTCCATCCGCAGGTCGAGAGCTACCGCGGCAACGTCAATCCGCTGGGGCCGCGCGCCTGCTACGACGAGGGCAAGCGCTGCGCGGAGACGCTGTTCTTCGACTACCACCGCCAGCACAAGCTGCGCATCAAGGTGGCCCGCATCTTCAACACCTACGGCCCGCGCATGCACCCGAACGACGGCCGCGTCGTGTCGAACTTCATCGTGCAGGCGCTGAAGGGCGAGGACATCACGATCTACGGCGACGGCATGCAGACGCGCGCCTTTTGCTACGTCGACGATCTGCTCGACGGCTGGCTGCGCCTGATGGACCACACGCCCGACGACTTCACTGGGCCGGTGAACCTCGGCAATCCGGTCGAGATGCCGATCCGGCACCTCGCGGAGAAGGTGCTGAAGCTGGTCAACGGCAAGTCCAAGCTGGTGCAGGCACGGCCGCTGCCGGCCGATGATCCGCTGCAGCGTTGCCCGGACATCAGCCTGGCGAAGGAAAAGCTCAACTGGGAGCCGAAGGTCGCGCTCGACCAGGGGCTCGCGAAGACGATCGACTATTTCGATCGTCTGCTGAAGAGCAACAAGGAAGTGAGCCGCGTCGGCCGCTAGGGCCAACGCGGCGATAGCGTCCGCTTACTGCGCGGCGACGGCGCGCGGCGGCGCGTTGACGACCGAGGCCTTGCCCGAGGTCATCTCGTCGTAGATCCACTTGTAGGTCTTCTCCATGCCGTCCTCGAGACGGATGGAGGGGGCCCAGTTCATCAGCTTCTTGATCAGCGTGTTGTCGCTGTTGCGGCCGCGCACGCCCTTCGGCGCGTCGAGCTTGTAGCTGCGCTTCAGCTTGATGCCGGCGAGCTTCTCGACCATGTCGACCAGCGTGTTGATGCTGACCAGCTCGTCGCTGCCGATGTTCAGCGGCTCGATGATGTCGCTCTGGGCGAGCTTGATCGTGCCCTCGGTGCAGTCGTCGATGTACATGAACGAGCGGGTCTGCTCGCCGTCGCCCCAGATCTCGATCTCGTGCTTGCCCGAGAGCTTGGCCTGGATGACCTTGCGGCACATCGCGGCCGGGGCCTTCTCGCGACCGCCGTCATAGGTGCCCTCGGGCCCGTAGACGTTGTGGTAGCGGGCGACGCGGGTCGCCATGCCGTAGTCCTCGCGATAGTGACGGGCCATGCGCTCGCTGAAGAGCTTCTCCCAGCCGTAGCCGTCCTCGGGGAGGGCCGGATAGGCGTCCTCTTCCTTGAGCGCGGTCACGTTGGCATCGGTCTGCTTGTCGCCGTTGTAGACGCAGGCCGACGACGAATAGAAGAAGCGCGGGACGCCCGCTTCCTTGGCGGCGACCAGCATGTGGGTGCTGACGAGCACTGACAGCATGCATTCGGCCTTGTGCGTCTCGATGAAGCCCATGCCGCCCATGTCGGCGGCGAGGTTGTAGATCATGGCCGCACCCTTGGCGGCCTTGCGGCAGGGCTCGAGCAGGGCGAGATCGCCCACCTGGTTCTCGACGCCCGGGATCCGCTGGTACCACTCCTCGAGCGGCTTCACGTCGACCGCACGGATCTTGGTGTGGCCGCGCTGCTGCAGGACGCGGACCAGATGGCCACCGATGAAGCCACCGGCCCCGGTGACGACCACGAGATCATTCTTGGACATTCAGAAGCACCTTTTGATCGAAGCGGGTTTTTTAACCGACTTTTCAACGACTTGCGAGAGTTGGCGCCGCGCCTCGAACGAGCACGCGAGGCGGCCTGGGAGGGATCGGCCGCGGAAGGCAGTTCGTTTGCTAGGAAGAGGCCGCGCCGTCAAGCGGTCGCCGCGCCGCATGTACTGTGCATGAAAGGTGCGCTGGCGCACGCAAGGTTCGCGAAAAGGATGGTCTGACCCAAAAATTGATCTATACCAACGACATAGGCGCATCTTCACCCGACCGTACCGCATGACCTACATCCTGGGCCTGAACGCCTATCACGCCGACGCCGCTGCATGCCTCGTGAAGGATGGCGAACTCGTCGCCGCCGTCGAGGAGGAGCGGTTCCGCCGCATCAAGCACTGGGGCGGCTTCCCGAGCGAATCGATCCGTTACTGCCTGGCCGAGGCCGGCATCTCGCTGGGCGACGTCGACCACGTCGCCGTCAACAGCGACAACCGCGCCAACCGCTGGCGCAAGCTCGCCTTCGCGCTGACCTCCGGCGTCAGCCCGGCCTACATACTGAGCCGCCTGCGCAATCGCGGCGAGCGCGCCGACATCGCGGGCAACCTCGCGCGCCATCTGCCGGGCCAGGAGTTCCGCGGCACGACGCACGCGGTCGAGCACCATCTCTGCCATCTCGCCTCGGCGTTCCTGGTCTCGCCCTACGACAAGGCGGTGGCCGTATCGGTCGACGGCTTCGGCGACTTTTCGTCGGCGGCCTGGGGACTGGGGAACGGCAACGAGCTTACGGTCGACGGGCGCGTCTACTTCCCGCATTCGCTCGGTGTCTTCTACGAATCGATGACGCAGTTCATCGGCTTCCCGCACTACGGCGACGAGTACAAGGTCATGGGGCTCGCACCCTACGGCCAGCCGAAGTTCGTCGAGCAGATGAAAGAGATCGTGCGCCTCAACAACGACGGCACCTTCGCGCTGAACCTGCGCTACTTCCGCCACGCCTCGGGCGAGGGCGCGAACTACCAGGTGAAGGACGGCATCCCGTCGGGCGGCCGGCTGTGGAGCGACGAGCTCACCAAGCTGCTCGGGCCCGCACGCGATCCCAAGGCGCCGCTTGAGGACCATCACCGCGACATCGCGCGCTCGGCGCAGGTCACCTACGAGAACGCCTTCTTCAATCTCCTGAACGCGCTGCACGCGCGCTACGGCGCCGACGCCGTCGTGCTGGCCGGCGGCTGCGCCTACAACTCGGTGGCCAACGGCAAGGTGCTGGAGCGCTCGCCGTTCAAGAGGCTCTACGTGCAGTCGGCCGGCGGCGACGCGGGTGGCGCGATCGGCGCGGCCTACGCGACGTGGCAGAAGACGGGTGGCGCCACGAAGAAGCGCAGCTTCGTCATGGATCACGCCTACTGGGGGCCGTCGGCGACGCCGGACGAGATCGCCGCGGCGATCGAGCACCGCCGCGCCGACTTTGACGCCGCGGGCTGCCGTATCGAGCGCATCGCCGACGAGGCGACGCTCTGCCGCCACACCGCGCAGGCGATCTCGGAAGGCAAGGTGATCGGCTGGTTCCAGGGCCGGCTCGAGTGGGGCCCGCGCGCGCTCGGCAACCGCTCGATCCTGGGCGATCCGCGCCGCGCCGATATGAAGGACATCCTCAATCTCAAGATCAAGCGGCGCGAGTCCTTCCGGCCCTTCGCGCCGTCGATCCTGCGCGATGCGGTGCCCGGCTGGTTCGAAACCGACGACGACGTGCCCTTCATGATGCAGGTCTTCCGCATACGCGAGGAGAAGCGGAAGGAGATCCCCGCGGTGACCCATGTCGACGGCACCGGCCGCCTGCAGACCGTGACCTGGTCCGGCAACCCGCGCTACGCGCGCCTGATCTCGGCCTTCCGCGACCTCACCGGCGTGCCGATCGTCCTAAACACCAGCTTCAACGAGAACGAGCCGGTCGTGTGCAAGCCCGAGGAGGCGATCGACTGCTTCCTCAGGACCAAGATGGACGTTCTCGTGCTGGGTGATACGCTCATCCAACGATGATCTCGCTCACCGTCAACGGCCAGGTCCGCCAGGTCGATGCCGAGCCCGGGAAGCCGCTGCTCTGGGTTCTCCGCGAAGACTTGAATATCGTCGGACCGAAGTTCGGCTGCGGCGTCGCCGCCTGCGGCGCCTGCACCGTGCATGTCGACGGCGCCGCCGTCCGGTCCTGTTCGTTCCCGCTGAGCGAGGCGGCCGGCAAGACCGTGGTGACGATCGAGGGCCTACCCGAGAACGGCCGCCTGCACGCCGTGCAGCGCGCCTGGATCGAGAACCAGGTGCCCCAGTGCGGCTACTGCCAGCCTGGCTTCATCATGGCAGCAGCAGCGCTGCTCGCCGCGAACGCCAAGCCGAGCGATAGCGAGATCGACGCGGTGCTGAGCAACATCTGCCGCTGCGGCACCTACAGCGCCATCCGTCGCGCTGTGCACCGCGCGGCGGCGATCCTGGGCGGCGCGCCGTGAAGCTCGGCCGTCGCACGGCGATCGTCGGCGGCTTCCTCGGCGCCGGCGTGCTGGGCGTCGGCTTCTGGTTCGCCCGCGAGCGCGACCGTCTCGGCCATCGCCGGCTGTTCAACCTCAAGCCCGGCGAGATGGGCCTGAGCGGCTGGGTGAAGATCGCGCGCGACGGCTCAGTGACGGTGGCGGTACCGCGCGCTGAGATGGGACAGGGCATCCAGACCGCGCTCGCCATGCTGGTCGCCGAGGAGATGGACGCGCGCTGGGACCAGATGAAGGTCGAGGAGCCGCCGGAGGACACGGTCTATCGCAACGTCGACATCCTGGTCGACGGGCTTCCGTTCTCGCCGGAGGAGGCGGGCACGATCGTCGACGTGGCGCACTGGATGGCAGGCAAGGCGGGCGGCGTGCTGGGCGTCAATGCCACCGGCGGTTCGACTTCGACGCGCGATGCCTGGCAGCCGATGCGTGTGGCGGGTGCCGTGGCGCGCGACCTGCTGCTGCGCGCGGCGAGCCGCAAGGCGTCGGTGCCGGTGGATCAGCTCACGGTCGCCGACGGGGAGGTGCGCAAGCTCGACGGGACCAAGGTCGCGACGTTCGGCGAGCTGGTCGACCAGGTCGAGGATCTCGCGGTCCGCCCGCCGCCGCCCCTGAAGACACCGTCGCAGTTCAAGCTGATCGGCAAGCCGCTGCCGCGACTCGACGTGCCGGCCAAGGTCGCAGGGACCGCCACCTTCGGCACCGACGTGCGCCTGCCCGGCATGCTCTACGCTGCGGTGCGCAATGCGCCGACCTTCGGCGGCGAGGCGCAGTCCTTCACCCTGAAGCAGGGCACGCTGCCCAAGGGCATCGCCAACGTCGTGATCGTGCCGGGCGGCATCGCCGTCATCGGCGCGAGCTGGTGGCAGGCCAACCGCTTCCTCGACGACGGGCTCGACGTGACCTGGCGTCCGGGTCCCGAGCCGACGCTCGACAGCGCGAGTCTCTGGAAGCGCTACGAGGGCCTTCTCTCCGACGGCAAGCCGGCGCTGACGCGCGCGTCCGGCAGCGTGAGCAAGCCCGCCCAGGTTCAGGTTCTGACGGCCACCTATCGCGCGCCCTATCTCGCGCACACGGCGATGGAGCCGATGAACTGCACGGCGCTGGTCGGCGACAATGGCGTCGAGGTCTGGATGCCCAACCAGTCGCCGACGCTGATGCGCATGGTCGCGGGCCGCACCGCCGACGTGCCGCTCAGGGACGTGACCGTGCATACGACCTTCCTCGGCGGCGGCTTCGGGCGGCGTGCCGAGGTCGATCTGGTGCGCCAGGCGGTGACCTGCGCGACCTTCATGCGCGGCAAGCCCATCCAGATCCTGTGGTCGCGCGAGGAGGACATCCGCCACAACTTCTACCGGCCGATGGCGCTGGCGCGCTGGCGGGCCGAGCTCGATTCGTCCGGTCAGACGCCGAAGCTCTCGAGCGTCGCCAAGCGACAGGTCGCGCAATCGCCGACCGACCAGTTCCCCGCGCGCGTGCTGGGCTTCCCGGCGCAGGGCCAGCCCGAGGGCAACGCGGTCGAGAACCCGCCCTATGCCTTTCCCTCGTACCGGCTGGAGGCGATCGTTGCCGACGGCTCCGTACCGGTGGGCTTCTGGCGCTCGGTCGGCCATTCGCACAGCGCCTTCTTCGACGAGAGCTTCGTCGACGAGATTGCGGCGGCGTTGAAGAAGGACCCGGTCGAGTTCCGCCGCGAGCTGCTGGCCGGCAAGCCGCGTCATCTCAAGGTGCTGGAGACCGTGGCGAAGGAAGCGGGCTGGGGCTCGGCGCTGCCGGCTGGCTCGGGCCGCGGCGTGGCGCTGCGTGCCTCGTTCGGCTCGATCGTGGCCCAGGTCGCCGAAGTGACGGTGGCCGACGGCAAGACGCTGCAGGTGAAGCGTGTGACCTGCGCGATCGACTGCGGGCCGGTGGTCAACCCGGCGATCGTGCGCGCCCAGATGGAAAGCGGCATCGTCTACGGCCTCTCGGCCGCGCTCTTCGGCGAGATCACGCTGGCTGACGGCGCCGTCGAGCAGTCGAACTTCACCGACTACGATGCGGTGAGGCTCAGCGATGCGCCGGAGATGTCGGTGCATCTGGTCGACGGCGGCTCGACCTTCATCGGCGGCGTCGGCGAGCCTGGCACGCCGCCGATCGCGCCGGCCGTCGCCAATGCGATCTTCGCCGCCACCGGCAAGCGCCTGCGCGACCTGCCGCTGCGCCTCGTGTAGAGTGGTGCGGGTTCGGATCGGGGATCGATAGTGCGGGTATTGGTGGCAGGGGGCGCAGGCTATATCGGCTCGCACACGTGCAAGGCGCTCGCCCGCGCCGGCCACCAGCCCATCGTCTA
>SCVT01000604.1 GCA_004296815.1 Reyranella sp.
GGAAGCTGCAGCCCGCGCCGCCGAAAGGCGCGCCCTAGAGGTCGACCCGCTCCTCGGCGACCGACTTCCGCTGCTCCATGTTGAAGCGGCCGGCATAGATCGGCCGCTCGGCCGTGGTCGGGCCGGGATACTGCACGATCATGATCTCGCCGCCGGTCTCGGTCCTGAACTCGCCCTCGAAGTGCGGGTCGGGGTGATAGAGCATCGTGCCCGGCGTGCAGAGGCGGCCGTCGATCGTGAACTCGCCCTTCAGCACGAGCCAGACCTGCGCGAAGCCGTGATAGTGCTCGGGGTGATAGGCGCCGGGCTCCAGGCGCAGGATGCCGGCGTTGGGCTGCGTCGGATCCTCGGGCCGCGGATGGAACAGCATCTTGCCGGTCTCGCCCGGCCAGCGGATCGTCTCCCACTCGATCTCGTCGAGATGGCGCACCTGGTAGGGCTTGTGGTCGCGGCGCGAGGCCGCGCGCGTAGTGCCTAGTGCTGCATTGGCCGCCACGGTGTCGGGGACATGCTTGCTCATGGCTTGCTTTCCTCCTTCTTCATCGAAGACAGATGCCACCAATCCGGCACGTCGGCGGCTTCCGCCGGACGCGCCACGCTCATCAGCACATGCGCCTGCCCGCGGCCGGCATTCTCGGCGCGGTGCGGCTGCTGCGAATCGATCAGGATGCCGTCGCCCGCCTTGAGGCGATGCGTCTCGCCGCCGACATGGAACAGCACCTCGCCCGAGAGCACGTAGCAATGCTCCTGCCCGGGATGCGAGACCGTCGTCTCCATGCCCTTGGCGCGCGGGAAGACGAGATGGAAGACCTCCATGCGGTCGAGCGGCGCGCCGCCGCCGAGATGGCGCCAGCGGTAGCCGGTGGCCGCCACGTCCTGGAGCTTCCCGTCGCCCGCGCGATGCACGGTGACGCGCGTCCTGGCCGGCGCGCCGTCGCTCGGGAAGAGTTCATGGAGCCCCAGCCCCAGCACGTCGGTGAGCTGGATCAGGTTGGCGATCGAGGCCGCGACCTGGCCGCGCTCGAGCTTGGAGAGGAAACCTTCCGAGACGCCGGCGCGGCCTGCCACGGCGGCCAGGGTCATGCCGGCGCCGGTGCGCGCGGCCCGCAGGCGGCGGCCGATGTCCTGGGTGGCGCGGGCGACCTTGTCCATGCCCCGAGCTTAGGCCCGGACTTTCTCTGAAGGCAAGTCCACTTTCTACACATGAAATGCTAGGATTTGCCCCCATGGACGACACGAAAGACGGCTTCCGCCTCGGCGGCGACGGTTTCTTCCCCTGGGGCACGCGCTTCGATGCGGTGGTGCGGGACTTCGAGGGCACCGGCTATGCGGCCTGCGAGATCGCCTGCCCCACGGCCTACGGCTTCGCGACCCGCTATGCCGAGGTGACCGCACCACGTCCCGACCGGCCGGTCATGACCGTGACCTACGAGCTTGCCGGCACGGACAAGGCGCCGAAGGATGTCTTCGCCGATCTGGTGATCCGCCTCGGCGCCCCCAAGGAGCTCGATCGCGATGATCTCGGCCCTAACGCCAGTTCTCCCGACCATGTCGTGCTCTATGCGGGATGGGAGCGGCCGGACGGACGCAGTATCTCGCTCTCGCTCTACGGCTCACCGCGCGCTTCCGATTTCGGCGACGGCATCGGCAAGCTCTACGTGAGCTGGGGCGACATCGAGACCGCGGCCGCTCCGTGGGTCGCGACGTGGCAGGAAGCCAACGAGCGCCTGGCCAGCGACGCCGAGGCGCCGGCCACGATGAAGAGCTTCTCGGTCCGCTACGACGTGCGGACGCTCGACCGCGACGACCCGCACCGGATGGCCAACACTGTCTTCTCCAACCCCGAGCTGCTCGACACGCCGCCGGCCCTGTCGCGCCGGCTGGGCACCAACGGGTTCGCGCTGTGGAGCGACGCAAGCGACACGCGCTGGCACCTCTCGAACGGCGACGTCACCGTGGTGCTGGGCGGGCCGGACACGAACGAGGCCCGCGTCTCCAACATCGCGCCGGCGCGTGGCGGCGGCAGCGCGACCATCGACGTCGGCAGCTGGTGGGTGCGCTGCGCCCACGACTCGCGTTCGATCGAGGACGCGGCCCGCGCCCTCGAGCAGATCCCCGGCCTCACCGTCTCGCGCTACTCAGGCCACGACGCCTAGGTCGTCGCAGGCACGAGGGTCCCGACCTCGCCCGGCGCGCGCTTGAGGTCGAGCCGGCGGTCGTGCCACTGGCGCAGCGACGGCCGATGGCCGATCGACACCATCGCGGTACCGGGCAGACGCTCCTTCAGCACGCCATAGACCGCCGCCTCGTTGGCCTCGTCGAGCGAGGCCGTCGCCTCGTCGAGGAACAGCCAGTCCGGCTTGAACACCAGCGCGCGGGCGATCGCCAGCCGCTGCTGCTCGCCGCCCGAGAGGATGTTCGTCCAGTGCGCCTCCTCGTCGAGGCGGCCCGCGAGGTGGCCGAGCTGGGCCGCCTGCAGCGCCGCCACGATCTCTGCGTCGCTCGCCGCCGACTTCTCGTCCGGATACTTCACGGCGTCGCGCAGCGTGGCGATCGGGATGTAGGGCTTCTGCGGCAGGAACAGCACGCGCGCGCCCGCCGGCACCTTCACCGCGCCGCGGCCGAACGGCCAGATTCCCGCGAGCGCGCGGAACAGCGTGCTCTTGCCCGAACCGCTGCTTCCGGTGATCAGCACCGAGGAGCCCTTGGGCAGCGAAAGGTCGAGCCCCTGCAGCAGCTTCTGGCCCGTGGGCAGCGCGAGGTCGAGGCCTGCGATGCCGACGTCGCTGCGGCCCGTCTCCGGCCCGACCGCGATGCTGTCGGCGGGCTTCGCGGCCGCCGCCTTCTGCAGCCCGATCAGACGGTCGAGCACGGCGCGCAGCTCGGCGAGGTTGGTGTAGTTGGTGACGAAGAACGACAGCGCCGTCTGAACCTGACCGAAGGCCGAGGCGGTCTGCATCATCACGCCGAGCGTGATGGCGCCGGCGAAGAACCGCGGCGCCGTCACGAGGAACGGGAAGATGATGGCGAGCTGGTTGTAGCTGTATTGGTAGAAGATGAGCTGGGCCTCGGTGAACAGCACCCTCCAGCCGTTGGCGAAGACGTCGGCGAAGCGCGCGTTCAGCTCGTGCGCCTCGCGCTGCTCGCCGCGGTAGAGCGCGATGCCCTCGGCGTTCTCGCGCACCCGCACCAGCCCGAAGCGGAAGTTCGCCTCGTAGCGCTGCTTCATGAAGTTGAGGTTGATCAGCCGGCGGCCGACCAGGTTGGCGAGCAGCGAGCCCACGACGGCGTAGGCGATGGCGGCCAGGGCCATGTAGCCCGGGATGGTGATGTCGATCCCGATGGGCGCGAGCGACAACGGCCCCGACAGGGTCCACAGGATGAAGATGAAGGAGAAGAGGGTCGCCACGGCCTGCAGGAAGCCCAGGAACAGGATCATCGTGTACTCGCCGAGCTGCCGCAGATCCTCGGCGATGCGCTGGTCAGCGTTGTCGATCTTGCGTTCGAGCTCGATGCGGTAGTAGCCGCGGTCGTCGAACCAGTGAGCGAGGTAGCGCCGCGTCAGCCAGCGCCGCCAGCGCAGCCTGAGGTAGGGGCTGACGATCGCGCGCGACACGTAGATCGCGATGAACAGCGCGGCGATCCAACAGAAGGTCTTGATCTCGACCCAGAAGGTGGCCTCGTCCTTGTTCTGCAGCGCGTCGTAGAAGCGCCGGTTCCAGTCGTTGAACAGCACTTCGGCGCCCACGGCGCCGAAGGTCAGGCCGACCGCGCCCACCAGCAGCAGGAGTGCCAGCGGCCATTCCTCCGACCGGAAGTAGGGCGTGGCGACGCGCCACCAGTCGGCGAGGAACGATCCCACTCTTTTCATGCAGAAATTCCTTTCGGCGGGCACACTGCCGATTGATCCCAGCAATGACAACGGCGCCGCCGGCGGCTATAGCGCCGCACGATGGATGCCACCCCCCTCGCCTCCCGCCGCGCCGCCCTCGACGTTCTCATGGCCTGTCTCGACAAGGGCCAGCCGCTCGACGACGCGCTGGGACGCCATACCGGCTTCGCCGCCCTCGATCCGCGCGACCGTGCCTTCGTGCGCCTGCTGCTCGCCACCACGCTGCGCCGGCTGGGCGAGATCGAGGAGGTGCTGGACGGCCTGGTCGAGAAGCCCTTGGAAGGCGCCAACGCCGCCGGGGCTCAGGCCCTGCGGCTGGGCGCCGCCCAGCTCCTCTTCCTCGGCACGCCCGCCCATGCCGCCGTCGATACCTCGGTGCGCCTGGTCGAGGATGCCGGCCTCCATCACCTCAAGGGACTGGTCAACGCCGTGCTCCGGCGCATCGCCCGCGACGGCGCGGCGCTGCTGGGCGACCGCGACCCCGCGCGGCTGAACACGCCGGTGTGGCTGTGGGAGAGCTGGGCCGCGGCCTATGGCGAGGAGGCGACGCGCGCCATCGCCGCCGCCCACCTGATCGAGGCGCCGCTCGACCTCACGACGCGCACCGACACCGATTTCTGGGCGGGCCAGCTCGAGGCCGAGAAGCTGCCGACCGGCACGCTGCGCCGTACCGGCGGCGGCCACATCACCGAGCTGCCGGGCTTCGCCGAAGGCGCGTGGTGGGTGCAGGACGCCGCCGCGACTTTGCCGGCGCGCCTGCTGGGCGACATCGCCGGCAAGCGCGTCGCCGATCTCTGCGCCGCGCCGGGCGGCAAGACCATGCAGCTCTGCGCCGCCGGCGCCAACGTCACCGCCGTCGACATCTCGGGCCGCCGCATGGTGCGGGTCGGCGAGAACCTCGCCCGCTCGGGCCTCACGGCCGAGCTGGTCACCGCCGACGCCGGCAAGTGGACGCCGCCGGAGAAATTCGACGCCCTGCTGCTCGATGCGCCCTGCTCCGGCACCGGCACCTTGCGCCGCCATCCCGACATCGCCTGGCTGAAGGAAGAGGAGGATGTCGCCCGGCTCACGCTGACGCAGGACCGCCTGCTGGTGCGGGCCGCCGACCTGCTGAAGCCCGGCGGCACCCTGGTCTATGCCGTGTGTTCGCTGCAGGAGGACGAGGGCCCGGCCCGGGTCGAGGCCCTGCTCGGCCGCGACAAGCGCCTCAGCCGCGTGCCCGTGCAGCCCGTGGAGCTGCCTGGCCTCGAGAGCGCGATCACGAAGGACGGCGACATCCGCACCCTGCCCTCGATGTGGGCCGAGCGTGGCGGCATCGACGGGTTCTATATCGCGCGGCTGACTCTCTAGACGGACCGCGGAGCTCCAGCTCCGCCCATGAGCGGGCCTGGACGCCCGCAGCCCGCATGAGGCCTACACCATCGAGCTCGGCCGGTAGAACGGCTGGTGCTCGGCGGGGTCGATATAGTCTGCGTAGAACTTCCGGACATGCGGCAGCAGCGCGACCGAGAGGTTGCGGCGCTCGACTTCGTCGTCCGCGAGTGCCTTGTTGAGGTCGTCGTGCAGCGCCTTCAGCGCCGCCGTGCGGTCGACCTTGGTGAAGCGGCCGTCCTGGTAGATCACCTCGCCATCGCACATCGTCATCTTCACGGCCTGGCTCTTGGCGCGCTGCATCACCGCGTCGAGCGTCGGCGTCAGCGGGTCGAGATAGGGATAGGCCACGCTCTCCCAGTCGATCAGCACCATGTCGGCCGCCTTGCCGACCTCCAAGGTGCCGATCTGGTCGCCGAACGGCGTCGTCCTCGCGCCGCCCGCCGTCGCCATGCGCAGCACCTGCGCCAGCGTCGGCACGTCGGCCTCGACCATGCCGGGCACGCGGTGGGCGCGCAGCACGAGCTTCATCTCCTGCAGCATGTCGCGGTCGTCGTTGATGCCGGCCTCGTCGAGGCCGATCGCGGTGGTGATGCCTTTCTTCTCGAAATGGTTCAGCGCTGCCACGCCGGACCGCAGCCGGAAATTGGACGAGCAGTTGTGGCAGACGCAGCCTCTGGCCTCGGCCAGCCGGTCGATGTCCTTCTCGTTCAGCCACACGCCATGGCCGATCGTCAGCCGCTCGTTGACCATGCCGAAGCGGTCGATGTACTCCAGCGCCGTGCACTCGCCGCGCCGCCAGGCGTATTCCTTCTGGTAGGCCGTCTCGAGCAGGTGCATGTGGATCGGCACGTTGTACTTCGACGAGGCATCCGACAGCAGGCCGAGCGCGCGGTCCGAGCACCAGTGCAGGTTGGCCGGCGCGAGCTGGATCTTCACCCGCCGCTTGTTGTGATGCTGCGCGTGGAAGCTGCGGAACATGTCCATCGCGCCGTCGAGGCTCATCTTGAAGCGGTCGAACCAGCGCTGCATCGGCCCCTGCAGCTCCTTCGGCAGGCTGGCCACCAGCTCCTCGTCGGGCCGGTAGACCAGCCGGTTCTGGTCGCGCACCGCGTAGCAGTAGCTGACGCGCATGCCGATATCCTCGTAGGCGCGGATCACGTCGCCCGCCCGCTTCTCGACCTCGGCCTGCGTGCCGGGCGCCCAGCCTTGCAGGTGCTGCACCGTGGTGATGCCCGAGCCGATCATCTCGAACGCCGAGTAGAGCGTGTCGAGGTAAAGATCGACGCTGCGCATCACCAGCCGCGTGATGAACCACAGCTCGAGCGGCATGTCGGGCGAGCCGAGCTGGACCGGAGTCAGGCCGATATGGTGGTGGCCGTTGACGAAGCCCGGCAGCAGGACCTCGCGGCCCGTGCCAATCACCGGCACTGTCGGGTGCTTCGCAAGATCGGAAGAGC
>SCVT01000605.1 GCA_004296815.1 Reyranella sp.
TGGCGGGCGATGAAGGGCATGGCGAGGCTCGCGGCGAGAAGGCCGCGACGATGGATTCTGCTCATTGGTCTACTCCAGGAGTTCAGGGACGACCCAAAGCGCGGGTTCACCGCGGGCAACTCTCTGGACGTTGTCGAAGCCGTTGCGCAGGCGGGTGATGTTGCTCTCGAAGGTCGGCCCCGCGAGATGCGCCGTCAGGATGACGTTGTTGAGCTGAAGCAGCGGATTGTCGGCCGGCGTCGGCTCCTCGTCGAACACGTCGAGGCCGGCGCCGAACAGGTTGCCGGACGACAGGGCCTCGGTCATCGCCTTCTCGTCGATCACCGGACCGCGCGAGGTGTTCACGATGATCGCCGACTTCTTCATGGCGGCGAGCTCGTCCTTGCCGATCATGCCGCGCGTCGAAGCGTTCAGCGGCACGTGCAGCGACAGCACGTCGGAGTGGCGCAGGATCTCGGGCAGCAGGCGGAAGCGCACGCCGAGCGCGTCCTCTTCCTCCTCCTTCAGGCGCACGATGTCGTAGTAGTGGACCGTCATGCCGAAGGCGAGGGCGAGCTTGGCGACCTTCTTGCCGATGGTGCCCAGCCCGATGATGCCCAGGACCTTGTTGCGCACCTCGTGGACGGTCGGCGGCGAATTGCCGTGCCAGCGGCCCGCCTTGACGTTGTTGTGCTGGACGATGAGCTGGCGCGACATCGACAGCATCAGCAGGATCGCGTGCTCCGAGACGGCGACCGAGTTGGCGCCGCCGTTGGCGCAGAGCGGCACGCCGCTTTTGCGCGCCGCATCGAGATCGGCGCGGTCGTAGCCGGCGCTCAGCATCTGGATGAGCTTGAGGTGCGGCGCCTCCTTGAAGAGCTGCGGGGTGACGTACTGCTGGATGAAGCCCACGAAATAGTGTGCCCCCGGCAGTGCCGCCTTCTGCTCCGGCGAATTGTGCAGCGCCTTGACGATCTCGAAGCCCTTGGGCGCCAGGTCGTCGACCATCGCCAGGCAGTCCTTCGGACCCACGACCAGAATACGCTCAGCCATCACAACGCCTCCGCAGCAACCCGATGTCCCTTGAGGAGCCCGGGCAGGCGCCCCGGCTCCGTGCGGCCCCAGCCGCATTCGGCCGACAGGCCGAATTCGTCGATCGCCCGGCGCGCCACGGTGACGCGCGTGCGGTCGCCCGCCTCGTCGTCGTGATGTAGCAGGCCGAGATAGAGTTTGGTTGCCGATGGCCGTTTCCAAGCCTTGAGCGGCGCGTAATAGGTGTCGTCGGTGCGATCCTTCGGCACCGGGATGTGCAGGAAGTCTATGCGCCGCTTCGTGGCGGCGACGATGCCTTCCATCATCTCGACCAGGATGCCGGCGTCCTTCGGCTGCACGAGATGCTCGTCACGCGGCGAGCCGTAGCAGAGGTGGTAGCCGAGCTCGACGCTCGCCGGCACGGCATCGCCCAGCCGGCCCAGCATGTCGAAGGTCTGGGCCTTGTAGTGCGATGGCCGGTCCTTGAAGTAGCCTTCGAAGGCCAGGACCTCCTGGCAGACGTCCCACTGGATCGAGAGATCGCCGGCAGGAATCGCCTTCACGATGTTGGCCAGGGCCGCCTTCAGCGCGCGCTCGTAGACATCGAAATAGGTCTCGCGGGCCGGGCCGCTGACATAGAGATAGCCGCTGGCCTGCGGCGTCGGAAGGCAGACCTGGAAGCGCGTGCCGGCGGCGATGGCGCCGAAGGCGCGCAGCCGCTTGAAGACGTCCCAGGAGGCGAGTGCCGCCTTGTCGTAGCCGGTCTCGAAGACGACCGCTGCGGGATCGACGCCGGCCTTGAAGCGCACCTGCTCGATCTCGCGCACGACCTTGCCGTCCCACTGGACGAACTTGTAGGGCGGCACGGTCGGATCGATCTCCATCGCGGGATGATCGAGCAGCATCTGTCGCTGGAAATAGACCCAGCGCGAGCGCTCGCCGGTCTCGCCGTCGGGCATGCGCCTGAGATGCGGCCCAAGCTCGGCGGCGAGAGTGCGGAACACCTGCTCGCTGCTCTCGAGCGGGATCGAGCCGATCAGGTGCAGCCGGTCGGTCGTCACCTCAGGCGGCCCGCATCATCGTGTCCGCGATCTTCTCGGCGGTCATCAGGGTCGGGAAGTTGGTGTTGGCGCACGGCACCACCGGGAACACCGAGGCGTCGACCACGCGCAGGCCCTGTACGCCGCGCACGCGGCCCTGTGTGTCGACGACGGCCATGGGATCGTCGTCGCGGCCCATGCGGCAGGTGCAGGAGGCGTGCCACACGCCGATCGCCGCCTTGCGCACGAAGGCCTCGAGCGCCTCGTCGTCGGTCATCACCTGGTCGAAGGTGAATCCCTCGACGACGAAATTGTCGATCATGTAGCGCCGCAGCGCCGACGGTCCGTCGAGCAGGGTGGCGACGAAGCGGGTCAGCAACTTGTTCTTGGTGCTGACGACGCCGATCTGGCGGACGCGGTCGCTGTAGGCGGCGGGGAAGGGCGAGTCGGTGACCTTGCTGAGCGCCTTGGTCATCTGCACGGCCGCCATCAGCTTGAAGCCGCTCATCAGCCGGTCGAGGTCGCGCTTGTCGGAGAGCAGGTTGAACTCGACGATCGGCTCGCTCCGCCAGTCGCGCGAGGCGAGCTTGACCTGGCCGGTCTCCGAGTAGGTCTTGTTGATGAAGGTGAGCAGCGAGGCGATCTGCTCGCCGACTGCGTGCCACGCCGACTTGCTGACCACAGCGACGAACATGTCGCCCTTGGGGATGCCCGGCAGGTCGGAGGAGTAGCGCAGGCCGACATGGATGTGCCGGCGGGTATGCTCGCGCAGCCGCGCGCTGCGCCGGATGAACGAGGACAGCGCGATCGAGGGATGGTCCATGAGCCGCTGGCCGACGCCGGGCAGGGCGGAAACTACCGGAATGCCGAGCTCGGAGAGCTGGCCGACCGGGCCGATGCCGGCGCGCATCAGGTGCGCCGGCGTATGGATCGCGCCGCTCGACAGGATGATCTCCCGGGCGCGGAACTCCTGCTCCTTGCCTTTGACCATCGCGGTGACGCCGACGCAGCGCGTGCCTTCGAACAGCAGAGACTTCACCTGCGTCTCGGTCGAGATGGTGAGGTTGGGGCGCTTGCGCGTCTCCGTGTCGAGATAGCCCATGGCGGCCGAGACACGACGCTCCTCGGCATTGGAGTGCGTCACGGGAAAGTAACCGTCGACGAACTCGCCGTTCTGGTCGGGCAGGAACTTGAAGCCCTTCTCCTCGAATGCCTTGCCGACGGCCTCGGCATGGCCCGCCCAATGGGCGCGCGGGATGCGGCGCACCGGGATGCGGCCGTCCTTGCCGTGCAGCGGCCCGTCGAAATCGAGGTCGCGCTCGACCTTCTTGAAATAGGGCAGGACGTCGTTCCAGCTCCAGCCGGCGGCGCCGCGGCTCACCCACTCGTCGTAGTCGGTCGGCGCACCACGGTTCGCCATCTGACCGTTGATCGAGGAACCGCCGCCCAGCACGCGCGCCTGCTCGTACTTACGCAGCGGCGGCCGGTTCTCCTGCGGATTGTTGTGGCTCACGATCTGGGTGTGGACCTTGAGGTCCGTCCAGTGAAAGCGCGGGTCGAAATACGCCGTGCCGGAATAGCTGTCGGCGATCTCCTTCGGTTCCTGGCCCGGCGGCGTGTCCTGTCCGGCTTCGCACAGAAGCACCTTGTTGGTGCCCTTGGCCGACAGCCGATTGGCCATGACCGAGCCTGCCGAACCGCCGCCGACGATGATGTAGTCGAACACTTGGTGTTTCCCCGTCCTTATTGCGGCCACGCTAGCACGGCTTTGACGGCCGATGTGGCGAAAGCTGGTGCCGCGATGCAACGGCGCCGGGTACGTCCCGTTCAAGCTCCGCCCCCAACAAACAGGAGGTAGGGCACCATGAAGCGTACTCTGATCACCCTGGCCCTCGTGGCCGCTGCCGGCACCGCCGGCGCCCAGACCGTCACCCCGCCGTCCGTCGGCGGCGCCACCGTGACCCCGCCGAGCGTCGGCTCCGGCACGGTGACCACTCCGCCCGTCAACCCGGGCTCGGTCACAGCTCCGTCGGTGACCCCGCCGTCGGTGTCGGTGCCGAACATCGCCAACGCGCCGGCGCTGCCGAACGCCGAGGGCTCGGCGGCCGCCCAGGCCAAGATCACCGCCGACGGCTATTCGAACGTCCAGGGGCTGGAGCGTCAGCCCGACGGTTCGTGGAAGGGCAAGGCGATGCGCGGCGGTGCGATGGTCGACGTGACCGTCGACGCGTCCGGCAACGTCATGACCAAGTAGCATCTCGCACTTGCGTGAGGCCCGCTCCGCCGCTCCGCGGGGCGGGCCTTTTTGCGTCCGGCCTTGTTCGCCCTCCCGAAGCCTGCAATCGTTTTGCAACGCTCAGCGAGGGAGGTTCCGTATGCCGGATACAGCAGCCGCAAATCCCGATATCGCCACGCCCGAGCTCATGAAGGCGATTTCCGCCGCCTTCAACAGCCGCGATGTCGACCGCATCGTCTCCCACTTCACCGACGACGCCACCTTCTGGCTGGCGCGCGGGCCCGAGCCGGTCGGCCGCACGCTCAAGGGCAAGGAGGTCATCCGCAAGACGCTTGCGGATCGCTTCAAGGTGATCCCCGACATGCGCTGGGACCACAAGGAATACATCTACGCCGGCAACCGGGCGATCTCGGTCTGGATGGTGAAGGGCAAGGGTGCCGACGGCGAGGACCTGAACTACCAGGGCTGCGACATCTACACGTTCCGCGGCGGGAAGATCTCCGCCAAGGACACCTACTGGAAGATCGTCGAGCAGAAGGACCGTCTCTGATGGCGCACGATCTGGTCATCCGTGGCGGCACGGTCGTCGACGGTTCCGGCAGGAAGCGCTTCTCCGCCGACATCGGCATCAAGGACGGGCGCATCGCCGAGATCGGCAAGGTCACGACGACCGCTTCGCGCACGATCGACGCGGACGGTCTGATCGTCTCGCCGGGCTTCATCGACGGCCACACCCACATGGACGCGCAGGTCGCGTGGGACCCGCTGGGAAGCTGCTCGTGCTGGCACGGTGTGACGTCGGTGGTGATGAGCAATTGCGGTTTCGCGCTGGCGCCCTGCAAACCCGAGGACCGCGATTGGTACGCGCGCTGTCTTTCCGCCGTCGAGGACATCCCGACCGAGGCGATGGCCGCCGGCATCGACTGGACCTGGGAGACGTTCCCCGAATACCTCGCGACCGTCGAGCGGCTGCCCAAGGCGATCAACTACGGCATGTACATCGGCCACTCTGCGCTGCGCATGTATGTCATGGGCAAGCGGGCGCTTTCGGAGAAGGCGACCGAGGACGATATGGTCCGCATGGCCGCCGCGGTGAAGGAGGCGTTGAAGGCGGGCGCGATGGGCTTCTCGAGCTCACGCGCTTCCACGCACGTGACGCCGGACGATACGCCGGTGGCCAGCCGCATTGCCGAGTGGGAAGAGATCGATCGCATCGTGGCAGCCATGGCTGAGATGAATGCGGGCATCTTCCAGGTCGGGCCCGACATCGCGAGTGGCGCCGCGCACCGCTCGTTCCTCGCGCAACTGCGCGAGCTTGCCTTGCGCTACCGGCGGCCGACCATGTTCGGCGTGCTGGCCACCAAGCAGGGCGACGATCCGACGGGCTGGGCCTATCAGACGAAGTACATCGACGACATCGTGGCCGCCGGCGGCCGCATGTTCGGCCAGGGCACGACGCGGTCGATCAACGCCATCTTCTCGCTGAAGTCGTACCTGCCGTTCGACGTGCTGCCGGCCTGGCGTCCGGTGCGTGCCTTGCCGCTTGCCGAGCAGAAGAAGCGCCTGGCCGATCCCGCGGTGCGGCGGGAGCTGGTCGCCGCCGAAGAGCGGATGAAGCCGCGCGACAACGTCTTCCAGGGAGGAGGGGCCGCGACCACCGATCCGCGCAAGCCCGACTACTCCAACCTCTTTGCCATCAAGGGCGTCGATTGGGACGACCCGACGGTGGAACAGCTTTCCCGGGCTCGCGGGCAGCATCCGGTGGAAGTGATGATCGACCTGTCGCTGGCCGACGAGAACCAGATCTACGTCCAGCCGCTGGTCAACGAATCGCCCGAGGACGTGCTTGGCATCCTCAAGCACCCGCGGACGCTCGCGACCTTCTCCGACTCGGGCGCACATGTCTGCCAGGAGATGGGGTCCTCGCTGCAGACCCACCTGCTCAGCTACTGGGTCCGCAAGCGCGGCGCCTTCACGCTCGAGGAAGCGGTGAAGAAGATCACGCACGACAACGCCGTCGCCTGGGAGCTCGACGATCGCGGCCTGGTCCGCGAAGGCTATCGGGCCGACCTCGTGTTGTTCGAGGAGAACGGCATCCGGCCGCAGTTGCCGACGGTCGAGCGCGACCTGCCGGGCGGTGCACGTCGGCTCGTGCAGAAGGCCGACGGCATCAAGTCCATACTCGTGAATGGCGCCGTCGCCTTCCAGGACGGCGAAGCGACCGGCGCCTATGCGGGCTCGGTTCTCAAGGGAAAAGGTGTGGAATAGCGAGGCCTTGCGAGTTTCGTCGCGGACGTTCAGAGAGAGGCCGGGATGGCCGCAGGGATGAGGGCATTGCAGTCGCCGTGAATTGCAACCCTCCGGGAGCCCTGAAAACGGGGAATGAGAGAAGCCGCGTTCGACTACGAGACGGAGATCTCGGCGGGGTTCTACGACCGGATCTATCGGCGCCGGCGCGGCGTTCGCTATTCCTGGCATGACCTGAAATTCCGGTCTGTCGTCGAGCATCTCGACCAGCCACGGCGCGTACTCGACGTGGGCTGCGGCCCGGGCACCTTCATCGGCAACTATCTCGACGGCATCGATGCCCTGGGCGTCGATCTCAGCGCGGCGCAGGTCGCCTACGCCTCGGAGACCTACGGAACGCCCACGCACCGGTTCGTGGCGCAGCCGGTCGGGGCTCTCGCTGCCACCGGCGAGCGCTTCGACGCGGTGACGATGATCGAGCTGATCGAGCATCTGGCGCCCGAGGATGCGGTTCGCCTGCTGACCGATGTCCGGAAGCTCCTCTCGCCGGATGGTCTGCTGGTGGTGACGACGCCCAATTACGGGTCGCTCTGGCCGCTGATCGAGCTCGGTGTGAACGCGGTCTCGACGGTGAGTTACGCCGACCAGCACATCAACAAGTACCGCCGCCGCCAGTTCGCAAACCATCTCGCGCAGGCCGGCTACCGTGACGTGAAGGTCACGACCGTGCTCGGCTTTGCTCCCTTCGCCGCGGTGTTCGGGCTGGGCGCGGCCAATGCGCTGAACAGCCTCGAGAATGGCGTGGGTCATCTCGGCGTCGGCAACCTCCTTCTGGCGACGGCGCGCCCGTGATGGCGCGTCGATGACCGGCCGCCAGGGCATCATCTGCGTCGTCGCGATCGTTATGTTGCTGGTCGAAGTCTTTGCCATCGGCTCGCGCAGCGGCTTCCTTCTGGCTGCCGGCGTGACGCTGCTTGTCGCAGCAATAGTTCTCTGGGTGGGAAGGCACGACGGCGGCGTCCCGACCGCGGTCTATTGCTTCGGCGTGATCGCCGCGGTCGCCGGCTACTGCTACCTCGCACTCGCACCGTCCAGGATCGCGGAGGCCAACGACGAGGTCATCTACTGGGGCCTCATGGACAAGCGGCCGTTCGTCTTCGGCTATCTCGGCCTGATCGCCTTCATCGCCTTCCACTGGTTCATGGCAGCCTTTCGGGAACCGAGGTCGCCGCCGTCCTCGTCGCCGTCGTGGTCAGACGACACCGGACGCTGGCCGGTCAGGGTCGGCGGCGGGCTGCTCGTCCTTCTGCTTGCCTGGGCGTGGCTGGGGGTGCCTGCCTTCGAGCGCGTGGGCGCCGTCGAGCCCGGGCTCGCGTGGTTCTATGACGTCCATGCCCATGTCCATCTCGCCTCGATGGAGCAGATCCGGCTCGGCGCGGTGCCCTATCTCGAGGCGCAGACGCAGTACGGCGTGGGCAACCAGATCCTGATGGGCTGGCTCACCGGGCTAGTGCACTACAGCAACCATGGCTTCTTCGCCGCCAACGTCCTGCTGAACGTCGCCTGCATCCTGCTGTTCTTCGTCGTGTTGCAGCAGGTGTTGGGTCTCGGCTGGGCGCTCGCAGGCCTGGTCGGTTGGGCGCTGTGGCCCAGTCCGGCGGGCGTGGCCGATGTCGCGGGCTGGGCAGCGTTCACGCGCTGGCTCGCCATCCCGATCCTGTCGCTCGTCCTCGCCTGGCTGCTGCTCGGTCCCGGTGCCGCCTGCCGCTCGTGGGTGGCGCCGGCGCTGGCCGGCGCGCTGTGGGGGGTGGGCGGCTTCCTCAGCCAGGAGAGCCTGAGCGGCGGGTTTCTCGTGCTCGCGCTGTCGATCGGTCTGCTGGCGCCTGCCGCCGGCTGGTCGCTGCGGCGCATGGCGGCTTTCAGCGCGCTGTTTGTCGGCACGGGCCTCGCCCTATTCGTCGCCCTGGTGGCCGGCTTCGTCGGGTTGGCGAACGTCCCCGCCGTGCTGGCGCTCGCCGACGCCAAGTCGAGCCTCGTGATGGCCGGAGTCTCCAATTCGATCTGGTCGGACGCGATAGAGATCTCGTTCAAGATGATCCATGGCCGCCTGTACACGACCTTCGACGGCCAGCTGCACGGGCTCCTGGTCACCTATCTCGGTGCGGGCCTGCTGGTGCTGGGCATCGCGTTGCTCGGTGGCTTCCTGGCGCGGCGCTGGCGCGCGGCCGACGACGCGCAGCGGCGCCTCGCCTGGAAGTTCGGCGGCGTGGCGATCGGCGCGGCGGTGCTCCACCTCTTCACGCTTCTGCGCGCCGATCTCTCGCATCTCGCGGGCCCGTCGTTCCTGCTGCCGCTCTTCCTTCTGATGCTGCCGGTCTTCGTCTGGCGTTGCCTGCCGCGTGGCACGTGGCGGACCGTGCTGCTGGTTGCGTCGGTTGGCGTCGTGGCCGAAGGGGCGGTCGCGGGGCATGACCGTTTCCTCGAGCGGGTGCGGGGTCTCGGCGACGTCTGGGGCGACACCGTTGCCGCGCGCGACATCTATCGTGAGCTGCGCGGCCATCGCACGCAGGCGCCGGATCTCGCGTCGCGCTATTCGCCGATCGCCCGCTTCCAGGCAGGCTTCGTCGACCATCGCGACTTCCCGGAGGCCAAGGATCTCTTCGAGCAGCTCGACGCCCGCCTCAAGGGGCGACGGATCGAGAAGGGCCTCCACAGGTTCGACAACCTGGTCGGCCAACCCGACGTGTTCTACTTCTTCGGCGGCCTCAGGTCGGTCTCGGGGATCACCTCGCCGATGACCAGCATCTGGATGCGCTCCGACGAGGATGCCTGGATCGCGAAAGTGGTCGCCGCGCCGGAGGCTTGCGTCTTCTTCGCGGCCGGCCCGACGGGCCGCCTCTACGACGCCTTCATGAAGTCGGCGGCGCCGGGCACGAGGATCGTCAGCGAGACGCTGGCGGGAGGCCGCGTCTACGGCACGCTGGCCTGCAAGGAGAAGGTCTAGCCGATCTCCCGGCGGACGATCGCCGCGCCCTCGCTGAGCGCCTTCAGCTTCCCGAACGCCGTCTCGCGCGGCAGGTACTTCATGCCGCAATCGGGCGCCGGCAGCAGCTTGTCCGGGCCGATATGCTTCAGGCCGGCACGGATGCGCTCGGCGACCTTCTGCGGCGTCTCGACCTCCGGGTCGCTGAGGTCGATCACCCCCAGCATCACCTTCTTGGGCGCGAGGTCCTTCAGCACGCCGAGATCGATCTTGGGCTGCGCCGATTCGATCGAGATCTGCTGGGCGATCGTGTCCGAGAGCTGCGGCAGGAACGAGTAGCCCGTCGGCTTCAGCCCGGTCACGACCGCGGCATAGCCGAAGCAGAGATGGACCACCGTCGGCACCGTGATGCCCTGCAGGGCGCGGTTGATCGCCTTCACGGCGTAGCGCTTGGCCTCCTCGGGATTGTTGCGCAGCCACGGCTCGTCGAGCTGGATCACGTCGGCGCCGGCCTTCACCAGCGCGTGCGCCTCCTCGTTCACGGCGGCGGCATAGTCCATGCACATCGCCTCGGCGTCCTTGTAGAACTCGTCCTTCACCTGCTGGCCCATGGTGAAGGGGCCGGGCAGGGTGATCTTGGCGAGGCGCTCCGTGTTGGCGCGCAGGAACTGCATGTCGCGCAGCTCCACCGGGCCGGTGCGGCGGATCTTGCCGACCACGCGCGGCACGGCCGTCTTGCGGCCCGTGTTGTTCACGATCTCCGCCGGGTTCTCGTCGTCGATGCCGTCGAGCGCCGTGGCGAAGCGGTTGGAGTAGCTCTCCCGCCGCATCTCGCCATCGGTGATGATGTCGATGCCGGCGCGTTCCATGTCGCGGATGGCGAGCAGGGTGGCGTCGTCCTGGGCCTGCTCGAGGAACGGCTCGGGCACGCGCCACAGCTCCTTGAGGCGCGTCCGCGGCACGATCTTCGAGAGCATGTCGCGGTTCACCAGCCAGTCCGGCTGCGGATACGACCCAACGACGGTGGTCTGCAACAACGCTTCGGCCATGACTGCTCCTACTGGACCTTGATGCCCGCCTTCTTGACGAGCTCGGCATTCTCGCCGAGCTCGCGCAGTACGATCTTGTCGAAATCGGCGGGCGATGTCGGGGCGATGTCGGTGCCGAGCGCGCTCAGGCGATCCTTGACCTCGGGCGATTCGAGCGCCTTGCGGACCTCGGCATTGAGCTTGGCCAGTACGGCGGGCGGCGTGCCGGCCGGGGCGAACAGGCCGCTCCAGAAATCGTAGGCGCTGCCCTTGAAGCCCTGCTCCTCGGTGGTCGGCAGGTCGGGCAGGACCGAGGACCGCTTGGCGCTGCCGGCGCCCAGCGCCACGACGCGGCCGTCGCGGATCATGGGAAGGGCCGCGATCACCGGCGCGAAGAAGACGTCGGTGCGGCCGGCCATCGTGTCGTTCAGCGCCTCCGGCGTGCCGCGATAGGGCACGTGCACCGTGTCGACGCCGGCCGAGAGCTTGAACTTCTCGGCGTTCATGTGCG
>SCVT01000606.1 GCA_004296815.1 Reyranella sp.
CGACATAGCGGCCGTCCGCGAACTCGATCCGGCTCGCACCGATGTCGAGGCCGAGGCGGGCGCCCTCCGCCGGCACCGTCCGGGCGGCCTTCGCCGACGTCGAGAACATCCCGCGCAGCGCATCGACATTCAGCAGGGTGCGCCACTCGGCCGGCAAGCGCGCCTTGATCTCCCCGCGATAGGCGTATCCGGCGATGCCGAGCAGTACGACCAGGCCGACCACGACGGCAAGCCAGGTGCCCCAGCGGCTCTTGCGCGGCGGTGTCGTGAGTGCCGGCAGTCCGGCGCCGGACTGCGGCGGGCGAATCACGAAATCGGGCACCGCAGGCGCGCGTGGCACGGCCGGCGATGCGGCCGCAGGCACGGGCTCGATCTTCTGCAACCAGCGATGGCCGCAGCGCACGCACTGAACCGTGCGGCCTGTCGGCCCGATGGCCGTCGCGTCGACGGCATATCGCGCGCCGCAGTTGGAACAGGTAACGTGCATGATGAGCGGGGATTGCCCCACTAGATGTGCTTGCGGCCGGACATTAGGCCACTACAACTTGGCTTACAAGCAAACACCTCGCCGTCAGCCGGTTCGTCGATGATCAGCCTCGGGATTCGCTCCTTCCTCTTCAATGTCGGCTGGTATGCCGGCACCGTGATAATCGCCATCGTCGGCTCGCCGATCCTGCTGCTGCCGCGCCGCTTCGTCGTCGCCTGGTCGCTGTTCTGGATCGACTTCTGCCTGTGGTGGCTCAAGATCACCTGCCGCCTCACGCATCGCGTGGGTGGCCACGAGAACATGCCGGCCGGGCCGGTGATCCTGGCCTGCAAGCATCAATCCTCGTGGGAGACGCTCGCCTTCTCGCGGCTCTTCCCGCGGAGCGCCACGGTGCTGAAGCGCGAGCTGATCCTGATCCCGGTCGTCGGCTGGGCGATGGCGCGGGTCGGCAACATCGCCGTCGAACGCGGCGACGGCGCCAAGGCGCTGCGCGGACTGATGAAGCAGGCCAAGGCGACGCTCGCCGACGGCCGCAACATCCTGATCTTCCCCGAGGGCACGCGCGTCGCGGTGGGGGCGGAGAAGCCCTACCAGATCGGCACGGCGGCGCTCTACCGCCAGCTCGGCGTGCCGGTCGTGCCGGTAGCGCTCAACTCCGGCGTCTTCTGGGGACGACGCAAGTTCATCAAGTGGCCGGGCGTAATCGACGTCGAGATCCTGCCCGCGATCCCGCCGGGCCTCGACCGCGAGACCTTCATGGCGACGCTGCGCGAACGCATCGAAGGGGCCACGAATCGCCTCGTCGCGGCAGCCGAGCAGAAGTGAACAAAGAAAGAACAATCTGTTGATATCTATCGGTCCGACGCCTAATTTGGACTGATGGAATGGGCTCCGGTTTCCCAGCGTATCTGGGACATGAAATACCGCTTCCAAAGCGTTGGCGGGCCGTCGGACAGCGATCTCAATGCCACCTGGTGGCGGGTGGCGCGGGCTCTGGCGGCGCCTGAGCGCGACCCGGAGCTGTGGGCCGGCCGTTTCCACGAGGCGCTGCAGGGCTTCAAGTTTCTCCCCGCGGGCCGCGTGATAGCGGGCGCCGGCACGGGCCGCTCGGTCACCCTCTTCAACTGCTTCGTCATGGGTTCGATCGGCGACGACATGTCGTCGATCTTCGAGAACCTGCGCGAGGCCGCGCTCACCATGCAGCAGGGCGGCGGCATCGGGCACGACTTCTCGACCTTGCGCCCGCAGGGTGCGCCGGTGAAGGGCGTCGGCGCCGACGCCTCGGGGCCGCTCTCCTTCATGGACGTGTGGGATGCGATGTGCCGCACCATCATGAGCGCGGGCTCCCGTCGCGGCGCCATGATGGCGACACTCCGCTGTGATCATCCCGACATCGAGGCGTTCGTCGACGCCAAGCGCGATCCCGCTCGGCTGCGCATGTTCAACGTCTCGGTGCTGGTCACCGATGCCTTCATGCAGGCGGTCAAGGACGATGCCGACTGGTCGCTGGTGTTCGGCGGCAAGACCTACAAGACGGTCAAGGCGAAGGCGCTGTGGGAGCGGATCATGCGCGCGACCTACGAGGTCGCCGAGCCCGGCGTGATCTTCATCGACCGCGTCAATCGCCGGAACAACCTGCATTATTGCGAGACCATCCAGGCGACCAATCCGTGCGGCGAGCAGCCGTTGCCGCCCTATGGCGCGTGCCTGCTGGGCTCGATCAACCTCGCCGCGCTGGTCAAGGATCCGTTCACACCGCAAGCGACGCTCGACATGGACGCGCTGGAGCGCGTCGTGCCGGTTGCGGTGCGCATGCTCGACAACGTGATCGACGTGTCGCGCTTTCCGCTCGAGAGCCAGGAGAAGGAAGCCAAGTCCAAGCGTCGCATCGGACTCGGCGTCACCGGGCTCGCCGATGCGCTGATCTTCTGCGGCGTCCGCTACGGCTCGCCCGAGGCGGTGCGGCTGACGCGCGAATGGCTGGGCGTGGTGCAGCGGCTCTCCTACCTCGCCTCGGCCGACATCGCGGCGGAGAAGGGGAGCTTCCCGCTCTACCAGCAGGGCCGCTACCTCGCCGGCGAGACGATCAAGGCGATGGCCGACGACGTGCGCACGGCGATCGGCCGCTACGGCATCCGCAATTCGCTGCTGAACTCGATCGCGCCCACCGGCACGATCTCGCTGCTGGCCGACAACGTCTCGTCGGGCATCGAGCCGGTCTTCGCCTTCAACTACACCCGCCACGTGCTGCAGCCCGACGGCTCCAAGCGCGAGGAGAGCGTCGAGGATCACGCCTATCGCCTGTGGCGCCACCTGAAGGGTGACGCCACCTTGCCGACCGACGTCTTTGTCGACGCCCAGACCCTCACGGCCGACGACCATCTCGCCATGCAGGCCGCTGCGCAGGATTACGTCGACAGCTCGATCTCCAAGACCATCAACCTGCCGAAGGACATCTCCTTCGAGGCGTTCAAGCACGTCTATGAGGAGGCCTACGCCAAGGGCTGCAAGGGCTGCACGACCTATCGCCCGAACGACGTCACCGGCGCCGTGCTCGAGGTGAAGCCCGCTGCGCAGGGCGCACGACCGCTCGCGCTCCCGGTGCCTGTCGATTCGCGCGATTCGGTGGTCTACATCGCCCAGCCGCTTGCCCGGCCGGAGGATCTGCCGGGCAAGACCTACAAGATCAAATGGCCGGGCAGCGACCACGCGATCTACATCACGATCAACGACGTGAAGGAGGGCGAACGCCAGCGCCCGTTCGAGATCTTCATCAACTCCAAGAACATGGAGCACTACGCCTGGACCGTGGCGCTGACGCGCATGATCTCGGCGGTGTTCCGCAGGGGCGGCGACGTCTCGTTCGTGGTCGAGGAGCTGAAGGCGGTGTTCGATCCGCGCGGCGGGCAGTGGATGGAGGGCCGCTACGTGCCCTCGCTGCTGGCCGCGATCGGCGGCGTGATCGAGCGGCACCTGGTGGAGATCGGCTTCCTGGCGCCATCGGACTCGCCGCGCCTCATCGACGCCACCGAGGAGCGGGTGCGGCTGGCGGCCGGCGCCCGCGAGCCGTCAGCGGGCGGCGGCGGTGCGCCGAAGTCGATGGGCCAGTGCCCCAATTGCGGCGCAGCCTCCCTGACGCATCAGGAAGGCTGCGATGTCTGCCTCAATTGCGGTTATTCGCGCTGCGGCTGATCTCAGCCCAGCTCGAGCTCGATGCCGGCCTTCTTGCTGACGCCGGCCCACAGCTTGGCGAAGTCACCCACGAACGCAGTGTATTCGGCCGGAGTCATCGGCTTGTCGCCCGGCAGCAGCACAACGTCCTTGAAGCGCTCCACGACATCAGGCGCCTTGTAGGCCTTCTGCAGCTCGTCATAGAGCTTGGCCACGACATCCGGCGACATGCCCTTGGGACCCGAGACGCCGACCCAGGTCGAGGTTGTCAGCTGCGGGAAGCCCTGCTCGGCGAAGGTCGGCGCGTTGGGATACATATCGATCCGCTTCTCCGAGCTTACCGCCAGCAGACGGACCTTGCCGGAGTTGATGTGAGGCACGTTGGTCGTGATCGGGTCGAACATCGAGGGAATGGCACCGGCCAGCATGTCCTGCAGCGACGGTGCCGAGCCGCGATAGGGCACGTGCTTCAGCTTGATGCCTGCCAGGCTCGACAGCAGCTCGCCCATCAGGTGGGTGTTGGAGCCGATGCCGGAGCTGCCGAAGGCGATCTCGTCGGGCTTGGCCTTGGCGGCGGCGATGTAGTCGGCCAGCGTCTTGTAGGGCGAGTCGGCCGGCACGATCAGCACGTTGGGCGTATGGCCGATCAGGGTGACGTGGGTAAAGTCGGTCACCACGTTGTACGGGAGCTTTGGATAGATGCCGGGCGCGATGCCCAGCGGCGAGGCATGCGAGATCACCAGTGTATAGCCGTCCGGCGCGGCCTTGGCGGCGAGGTCCGAGCCGATCGTGCCGCCGGCGCCGGGTCGGTTTTCGACCAGCACCTGCTGGCCGAGCCCGGCCGAGAGCTTGGGCGCCAGGATGCGCGAGATGGTGTCGGCCGTGCCGCCGGGCGGGAAGGTCGCGATCAGCTTGATCTGCTGCTTGGCCGGCCAGCCCGGGCTCGCCATCACGGCGGGAGCGGCCAGCGAGGCGCCGGCGGCGGCGGACGCGAACAGGACGTTACGGCGGGTGATTTTCATGAAGCGCTCCGGTGTTTCCCCTCGCGCCGGGTGCCGGCGCGTTGGAAAGTCCCCGTGCAATCGATGTGCCAATGCGAAACGGCCCTTGATTTGCCATGCGAGTGGCCGCAAATCCGGGCCCTGAGGTCGAGGCGGTACAGGCGGAAGGGTGAATGATGCGGCGTGCAATCCTGGCGGCGGTGCTCGTGGGCGGCGGAGCGATCATGGCGCTGCCATCGGCCATCCAGGCGCAGGGCCTGCCCAACTCGCGGACCGAGCTGGCCTATTCCTACGCCCCCCTGGTCAAGCGCGTGTCGCCGGCCGTCGTGAACATCTACACCACGACGACCGCGCGGGTGCCGCGGCGCCTGCCGTTCCCGTTTCCCGGCATGCCGCTGCCGCCGCAGGCCGGCGAGCGGGTGCAGAACTCGCTGGGCTCCGGCGTGCTGGTGCGGCCCGACGGGCTGATCGTCACCAACGCCCATGTCGTGAAGGGCGCGGAGGAGATCCGCGTCGTGCTGGCCGATCGGCGCGAGTTCGAGGCCAAGCTCATCACCCAGGACGAGCGCTACGACCTCGCCCTGCTGCGCATCGAGGCGGCGGACGAGAAGTTCCCATTCCTCGAGCTGCGCGATTCGGATTCCGTCGAGGTCGGCGACGTCGTGCTGGCGATCGGCAACCCGTTCGGCCTCAACCAGACGGTGACCAGCGGCATCGTCTCGGCGGTGGCCCGCAGCGCGGGCGGCATCAACGATTCGAACTTCTTCCTGCAGACCGACGCCGCCATCAACCCGGGCAACTC
>SCVT01000067.1 GCA_004296815.1 Reyranella sp.
GATCGGGGCGGCGTCCCTGCGCCGGGTGGCCGAAGCGGTCGAACGGGCGGCCAAGGCGGACGACCTGCCGAGCGTGCGACGCCTCTACGACATGTTCAGCAACGAGGTGCAGCGCGTCGCCCGCCAGGCGGGCGTCGCGGACTAGCTGCCCGGATCAGCTACGCGCCCGCAGCATCACGGTGGCGGAGTAGGAGAGCACGGCACGCCCCTCCTGCTCGAGCAATCCCCGCAGGAAGGCGATCGACTTGCCCTGCTTGGGCACCTCGACACGCGTCGTCATCGGCGCGGAGATGGTGCCCGCCGACAGGAACTCCGCGGCGAACGAGACGGTGGCAGGTGCCATGTCGGTGGCCATGGCCGCGGCGCGCGTCACGGCGGTGTCGGCGAAGCTCATCAGGTAGCCGCCGTGCAGGGCGCCGCCCGAGTTGCACATGCGGGCGAGCGTGGGCTGCACGAGCGACGCGCCGTCCTTCTCCTTGCGCACGAAGGCCGGGCCGATATGGGTGGAATAAGGGCTCGCCTTGAACGGCTCGAAGCCTTCGGGCGCCGCTTGCGGCGGCAGATCGGCGCGCGCCGCCATGTGCTCGTCCTTGCGTGTCATCGCCTTGGCGCGCGCGACGTGGCGGCAGACGCCGGACCACAGCGCGATGGTGCGGCCCTCCTGGGTGATCGAGCCGCGCGCGAAGGCGAGGCGGCCAGTGACCTGCAGCGGCTCACCGCGCGCCTCGAGCGGCGGGCCGACACGCGCGCCGTTCAGGAACTCGACGGCAATGCTCACGGTCATGGCGAAGGAGCTGTTGGTGCCGCCGTCGGCGGCGCGGCCCGCCACGAGGCAGAGCGCATAGTCGGCGAGCGTGAGAATGCCGCCGCCGTGCACGCCGCCCAGGTAGTTGCCGTGGCGCGCCAGCGTCGGCAGCACGCAATGGACCGCGTCGGCCTTCCGCGTGTCGCCGTCGATCCGGAAGAAGAACGGCCCGACATGATCCTCGAACGGATCGGGCGGCGTGAACACCGTGTAGCCGGAGAGATCGATGCCCCAGGAGGCGAGGTCGGGAAGGGTGTCGGGCATGGGGCCTTGTGAAGCGTCGTTGGCCGGTTCTAATAGGGGAAATTCGGCCAATCACAAAGAGCCACGGAGCGAAACGTCATGGCGGAAACCGCCCACAAGATCGACGTCCGGCGGGACCGCCGCGGCGCGGGTTTCGTCGCCCATGTCGTCTTCGACCATTCGCGCCGCCTGAACGTCCTCAACCCGTCGGCGCTGCATGACCTCACCGAGACGTTCCATGTGCTGTCGCGCGAGGAGGAGCTGCGCGCCGTGGTCGTCTCCGGGGCTGGCGGCAAGGCCTTCATCGGCGGCGCCGACATCAACCACATGGCCGGCATGAGGAGCTCCGAGGACGGACGCGCCTTCATCACCATGGTCCACAAGCTCTGCCAGTCGATCCGCGACTGCCCCGTGCCGGTGATCTGCCGCATGGAAGGCTACACGCTGGGCGCCGGGCTCGAGGTGGCGGCCGCCTGCGACATGCGCATCGCGACCGACAGCGCGCATTTCGGCATGCCCGAGGTCAAGGTCGGTATTCCCTCGGTGGTCGAGGCGGCGCTGCTGCCGCGGCTGATCGGCTGGGGTCGCACCTCGTGGCTGCTGCTCACGGGCGAGAACATCGACGCGCGCAAGGCCGAGGCCTGGGGCATGGTCGAGGAGGTCGTGCCGGCGGCGAAGATTGCGGAAGCCGTCGAGCGCTGCGTGCATTCGATCGCCGAGGCGACCCCGCTCGCGGTGCGCGCGCAGAAGCGCCTGATGCGGCGCTGGGAACGCCTGCCGCTCGACGAGGCAGTGCAGGCCGGCATCGACGCCTTCG
>SCVT01000607.1 GCA_004296815.1 Reyranella sp.
CCCAGGCCCCGGCGCGGCGTGTTGTAGATGCGCTCGAAGGCGAGATCGTCGTCGTGCTGGACCGTCACGCGACAGTAGGCCAGCGCGTCGCGGATCTCCTGGCGCTCGTAGAAGCGCGGGCCGCCGATCACCCGGTAGGGCAGGCCCATGGTGATGAAGCGCTCCTCGAACTCGCGCGTCTGGAAACCGGCACGGACCAGGATGGCGATCTGAGCCAGCCGGTGCTTGTCGCGCTGCAGCGCCTCGATCTCCTCGCCGATCGTGCGCGCCTCCTCGTCGCCGTCCCAGACGCCGCGCAGCGAGATGCGCTCGCCTTCCTTGGCCTCGGTCCACAGGGTCTTGCCGAGACGGCCCTCGTTGTGGGCGATCAGATGCGAGGCGGCGGCGAGGATGTGTGGCGTCGAACGGTAGTTGCGCTCCAGCCGGACGATCGTGGCGCCGGGGAAATCCTTCTCGAAGCGCAGGATGTTGCCGACCTCGGCGCCGCGCCAGCCGTAGATCGACTGGTCGTCGTCCCCGACGCAGCAGACGTCCTGCGTGCCCTGAGCGAGCAGGCGCAGCCAGAGATACTGGGCCACGTTGGTGTCCTGGTACTCGTCGACCAGGATGTGACGGAAGCGCCGGTGGTACTGAGCCAGCACGTCGGGATGCTGCTGCCAGAGCGTCACGCAGTGCATCACCAGGTCGCCGAAGTCGACGGCGTTCACCTCGGCGAGCCGCGTCTGATACTGGCGGTAGATCTCGGCGGCCTTGCCGCCGGCGAACTCGCCGGCATCGTCGGCCGAGACCTTGTCGGGCGTCAGCGCACGGTCCTTCCAGCGCTGGATGATCCCAGAGAGGATCCGCGCCGGCCACTTCTTGTCGTCGATCCCCTCCGCCTGCAGGAGCTGCTTGATCAGCCGCGTCTGATCGTCGGTGTCGAGGATGGTGAAGTTGCTCTTGAGGCCGATCAGCTCGGCGTGCCGGCGCAGTACGCGCACGCCCACCGAATGGAATGTGCCCAGCCACATGCCGTCGGCGGCGCCGCCTATCAGGGTCGCCACGCGGTCGAGCATTTCGCGCGCAGCCTTGTTGGTAAAGGTGACGGCCAGCACCTGCGAGGGGCGCGTCTGCCCGGTGATCAGCAAATGGGCGATGCGGGTGGTCAGCACACGCGTCTTGCCGGTGCCGGCACCGGCCAGGACGAGCAGCGGGCCGCCGCTATGGGTGACCGCCTGGCGTTGTTCTGCGTTCAGGCCGTCGAGGTGGGCGCTGGGCGCGACGGCGCGGCGCGCCGGGACAGGATCGGCCGGTGCGGCATCGTCGGTGATTTCGAACGGATCGGCGGGGGGCGCCATGCACCGTCATATAGCAATCGGGGGCGCAGACGCCTATCTTTGAGACTGTGGACGCGCTTGTTGCGCGCGGAGGTGTGCGGATGGCCCGAGGGTTGAACGGTTCCGCCAACGGCGCAGGTCACTGGCCGCCGCCCGGCCAGGAGGGCGTCGTCGCCCGGACGCCCGGCGACGGCTCGAACCTGCCGCCGGCGGTCGCGGCGGCGTTGCCCGCCGTGGTCGGCGTCAAGACGTCGATTCCTGCGAATCGCCGGTCGGCCCAGACTTTGGGTACGGAGCGCGAAGGCTACGGCATCCTGCTCGATGAGAAGGGTCTGGTGGTCACGATCGGCTACCTGATCATGGAGGCCGCCAGCGTCATCGTCACGGACGTCGACGGCAACGAGCTGCCGGCCCGCATCGTGGGCTACGATTACGAAAGCGGCTTCGGGCTGGTGCGTACCGAGGAGCCGATCCCCCAGAAGCCGATGCGCTTCGGCGATTCCGACCAGCTCGTCCTGCGCAGCGAAGCCTATGTCGCGGGTCTGGGCGGGGCGAAGGCCACGCTCAAGGTCAAGGTCGCCGGCCGGCGCGAGTTCGCGGGTTACTGGGAGTACCTGCTCGACAACGCGATCTTCACCGTGCCGGCCTATCCGGTGTGGGGCGGCTCGGCATTGGTCGGCCAGGAGGGCGAGTTGCTGGGCGTCGGCTCGTTGCTCGTTCAGGAGGCGCTCGGCCCGGGGGCGCCGGCCTTCCCCGGCAACATGTACGTGCCGATCAACCGCCTGAAGCCGATCTTCGAGGAGCTGGTCTCGACCGGAAAGCTCGCGTCGCCGGCCCGGCCGTGGCTCGGCCTCTACACGATCGAGCACATGGGCCGGCTCGTGGTCGCCGGCATTTCCGAAGGCGGTCCGGCCGACCGCGCCGGCCTGCAGCGCAACGACATCCTGCAAGCGCTGAACGACGAGGTGCTCGACGACGTCGCCGACTTCTACCGCAAGCTCTGGGCGATTGGTCCGGCCGGCACGGCGGTCAAGCTCCGCATGGAGCGCGACAACGATGCGTTCGAAGTCACGGTGCGGACCGGCGATCGCGCGGGCTATCACCGGTTCGGCACGGACTGAGCCTGTGCATAGCGGCGCTTTGACTTCGCGTCCGCGCGCTGCATAGGTTCACCCCACCAGCGTACGGGGGATTTCGATGGCCAAGGCGTTCGCCTCGCAAGCCGACATGGCGGAGAAGAAGATCACCTTCAGCCGTCTGTCCGAGCACGCCTATGCCTTCACGGCCGAGGGCGATCCCAACACCGGCATCGTGGTCGGCGACGACGCGGTGATGGTGATCGACACGCAGGCGACGCCCAAGATGGCGGAGCAGGTGATCGAGCGCATCCGCACCGTCACCGACAAGCCGATCAGGTACGTCGTGCTCTCGCACTATCATGCCGTGCGCGTGCTGGGTGCCAGTGGCTTCAACCCCGAGCACATCATCTGCAGCGAGGCGACGCGCGAGATGATCGTCGAGCGCGGCGCGCAGGACTACAAGAGCGAGCTGCAGCGCTTCCCCCGCCTCTTCCAGGCGGCCGAGACCATTCCCGGCCTGACCTGGCCCACCATCACCTTCGGCGACCGCATGAGCCTGTGGCTGGGCAAGCTACAGGTCGACATCATCCATGCCGGCCGTGGCCACACCAAGGGCGACACGATCGTCTGGCTGCCCGAGGAACGCACCCTGTTCAGCGGCGACCTCGTCGAGTACGGCGCCACGCCCTATTGCGGCGACGCTCACTACAAGGATTGGCCCGAGACCCTGCAGAAGCTGCGCGACCTCAAGGCCGAGGCGCTGGTGCCGGGGCGCGGTGACGCGCTGATCGGTGAGAACGCTGTGGAGGAGGGCATCGCGGGCACGCAGGCCTTCCTGGCCGATCTCTACAAGGTCGTGGCCAAGAGCGCCGAGGCCGGCGACTCGCTGAAGCAGTCCTACGACAAGGCGATGGCCGCGCTGCAGCCGCGCTACGGCAACTGGGTCATCTTCGAGCACTGCATGCCGTTCGACGTGAGCCGGGCCTACGACGAGGCTAAGGGCCTCGATCATCCGCGCATCTGGACGGCCGAGCGCGACATCGAGATGTGGGCCGCCCTGGAGCAAGCCGGCTGACGTCGATCGAATGGGCTCCTACGAGTATCGCCACTATCCTTATCGCCGGCCGGCCGAACTTGACGGCCAGGAAAACGGCAAGGGAACACGCCGGCCGATCCTGATCGTCGGAGCCGGCATGGCCGGGCCGACGCTCGCTTTGGAGATGGCCGCGCGCGGCGTGCCGGTGGTGGTCCTCGACGACAGCGACACGGTGAGCGTCGGCAGCCGCTCGATCTGCCAGGCCAAGCACAGTCTCGAGGTGTGGGACCGCTTCGGCATCGCCGGGAAGATGGTCGAGAAGGGCATCACTTGGGACGAGGGCGAAGTCTATCTCAGGGACAAGCCGGTCTTCCGCTTCAACCTGCAGCCCGCGCCCGGTCACAAGTTCCCGGCCTTCGTGAACCTCCAGCAATATTACGTGGAGCAGTACCTCTACGATCGATGCCTCGCCGACCCGCTGATCGAGATGCGCTTCAGGAACAAGGTGGTCGGCGTCGCGCCGCATCCGGACCATGTCGTGGCGACCGTGGAGACGCCTGACGGCACCTACGACATCGAGGCGGACTGGCTTGTTGCCTGCGACGGCGTGCGCAGCCCGGTCCGCCACATGCTGGGCTTGGCCTACCCGGGCGAGATCTTTCACGATCAGTTCCTGATCGCCGACATCCGCTTGTTGAACGAGCTGCCGAAGGAGCGGCGCTTCTGGTTCTATCCGCCGTTCCACCCCACGCATTCGGTGCTGCTGCACCGGCAGGCCGACGACGTGCTGCGGGTCGATTTCCAGTTCGGTCCCGACGCCGATGCGGACGAGGAGAGGAAACCCGAGAATGTCGACCGCCGGCTGCGACTGATGTTCGGCCCCGACGCGCGCTGGGAACACGAGTGGACTAGCGTCTACACCTTCACCTGCCGCATGATGGAGCGCTTCGTGCACGGCCGGGTGATCTTCGCGGGCGACGCCGCGCACGTGGTGTCGCCGTTCGGCGCGCGCGGCGGCAACGGCGCGGTGGCCGACGTCAACAATCTCGCTTGGAAGCTCGCCCTCGTCATGGCGGGCAAGGCGCCGGTCGCCCTCCTCGATACCTATTGCAGCGAGCGTCGCGCGGCGGCGCAGGAGAACATCCTCAACTCGACGCGCAGCACCGATTTCGTCATGCCCAAGTTCCCGGCCTCGCGCGCCTTCCGCGATGCTGCGCTCGCCCTGGCACGCGATTTTCCCTTCGCCCGGGCGTTGATCAACAGCGGGCGCCTCTCGGTGCCGACAGTTCAGCCTGGCTCGCCGCTCGACACTCCTGATGCAGACGGCGACTGGAGCGGCGGTCCGCCGCCGGGTTGCGCCATGCTCGATGCGCCGGTTGGCGGCGGCTGGTTGGTCGACCGGATGGGCCAAGACTTCACCGTGCTGACGTTCGGCGCTGCTGCGAAGCCCTTGCCGGACGTGCCGCTGGTCGAGATCGGCGATGAGCCGCTCGCCCGGGAGCGCTACGATGCGCGGCCGGGCACGACCTATCTTGTCCGCCCCGATCGTTACGTCGCCGCGCGCTGGCGCCGGTTCGATCCGGCAGCGGTGGCGGCCGCGCTCGCTCGCGCATCGGGAAAGGATACCTCATGCTCCAGCGCACGTTGAACCTCGCCCGGCCGGACGATGTCTACAACGCCATCGTCGACGCCCACAAAGGGTTGAGCGACGAGCAGTGCCGCGCCTTCGACGCGCGGCTGATCCTGCTGCTGGCCAACCATGTCGGCGACGAGGCCGCGATCCGCGAGGCCCTGGCTGCAGCGCGAGAGACACTGGACAAGGCATGATCGCGAATCCGATTACCGTCCGCCCGGCGACCGTCGACGACGTCGACACGTTGCACCGCTTCTCGGTCGACCTCGCGACCTACGAGGACGAGCCCGACGCGGTCGCCTCGACGCCGCAGACCCTGGCGCGCGACGGCTTTGGCGCCAACCCGCAGTTCGCCGCCCTGATCGCCGAACGCGCCGGCAAGCCGGTGGGCTTCGCGCTCTACACGTTCAACTACTCGGTCTGGACGGCGGCACGCGGCATCTTCATCGAGGATATCTGGGTCGTTCCCGAGGAACGTCGCGGCGGCGTGGCGCGTGCGCTGATGCAGGGCCTCGCCCGAGAGTGCGCGGCCAAGGGCTACAAGCGCATCGACCTCAACGTGCTTGACTGGAACCCGGCGCGCGGCTTCTACGAGCGGCTGGGCTATCGCTGGATACGCAACTGGCTGCCCTATCGCCTGAGCGGCGAGGCGCTGGCCAGGCTGGCTAGCTCTTCCTCGAAAGACCCATGACGCGGCCGGCCTTGGCGGGCTTCGGCAACGCCTTGTGCGTCTCCCAGATCGCTTCGAGACGCTCGGCGACCGGCACCGGCCACGGCGCGGAGCGCCGCGTGGCGTAGCCGATGTTCATCACGATCGTCTCGTTGGTCGCCGCCAGGTAGCCCTGCTCGGCGTGAAACATCTCGTGGAAGAGATGGACCTTCTTGGCGTCGCGCGCGAGGAGCTGCGTCGCGAACCGCATGGGAGCGCCTTCGCGCAACTCGCGGTCGTAGGTCACGTGGGTCTCGAGCACGAAGGTCATGCCGAGCTTGCCGTCAACGTAGCGCCGGCCCAGTCCCATGTTGCGCATGAAGGCGCCGGACGCCTGGTCGAAGGCGGTGACGTAGAAGGCCACGTTCATGTGGCCGTTCCAGTCGACCCATTCGGGCAGGACAGTCGAGCGGTGCGTGTCGAGCGGGGCGCGGGTGACGAGCTCGGGCAGTTCGTACGGCAGTGTCTGGAGCATGAACGCTGGGCTACTTCTTCTTGAGGCCGATGAGGCGGCCGGCCTGGGCCGGCCGGGGAAGGGCGGCATGGGCCGCCGCGAGCTTCTCGATGCGCTCCATCGCGAATGCCGGCCACGGCGCGGAGCGCCGCGTCGCATAGTCGATGTTCATCAACATGAGCTCGTTGGTGGCGGCGAGGTAGCCCTCGATCGCGTGATACATCATGTGGATGTAATGAATGCGCTTGGTGTCGTGGTCGAGGATCTGCGTCGTGATGCGCAGCGGATCGCCTTCCTTGACCTCGCGGTCGTAGGTGACGTGTGCCTCGAGCACAAAGGTCATGCCGATCTTGTCGCGCGTGTACTCGTAGCCGCAGGCAAACTGCTGGCAGAGCGTGTCGGTCGCCTTGTCGAAGGCCACGACGTAGAAGCCCACGTTCATGTGGCCGTTCCAGTCGATCCACTCGGGCAGCACCTCGGCGCGATGGACGTCGAGCGGCGCGCCGAGATCGAGATCGATCATGGGGTACGGAGGTAATTTCATGCGGGCGGACCGTAGCGAAGCCGCCCCTGCCACCGCAAGTTCCGTGAAACGACCTTCATGCGAGGAACTGCGATGGCGAAGAAACCCAAGGCCCTCATCCTGGGCGTCGGCGCGGAGCGGGGCATCGGCGGCGCCGCCAGCCTGCGCTTTGCGGAAGAGGGCTACCACGTGCTGGTCGCCGGCCGAACCATGGCGAAGATCGACAAGGTGGTCGACGCCGTCCGCAAGGCCGGCGGCTCGGCGACGGCGATCACTGTTGACGGCACCAAAGAGGACGAGGTCATCAGGCTCTTCGATCGAGCGATGGCCGACGATGCCGACGGCGCGCCGGCCGACCTCTTCGTCTTCAACATGGGCAACAACGCCGCCGTGGACTTCCGCGAGATGACGGCGCAGCACTTCGAGGACTCCTGGCGGGTCGGCTGCTTCGCGGGCTTCCTGTTCGGTCGCGAAGCGATGCGGCGCCTGGCGCCGCTCGGCCGAGGCACCGTTCTGTTCACCGGCGCCTCGGGATCGATGCGCGGCCGGCCGCGCTTCGCCGCCTTCAACGCCACCAAGGGCGGGTTGCGCCTGCTGGTCCAGTCGATGGCGCGCGAGTTCGGGCCGCAGGGCATCCACGTCGCGCACGTGATCATCGACGGTGGCATCGAGGGCGACCGGCTGCTGTCGCGCATGCCGGACCGCGCCGAGAAGGCCGGTCCCGACGGCCTGCTCAAGGTCGACGCCATCGTCGACAACTACTGGCACCTGCACGGCCAGCAGCGCAGCGCCTGGACGCATGAGATCGACCTCAGGCCCTACAAAGAGTCCTTTTGAGCGCGTTCGTACCAGCGCGACATCAGCTCGATGGCGATGCAGGTCAGGATCGAGCTGGCGAGCAGGACGTAGAGCGCGTTCTGCCAGCCGATGTGGTCGACGATCACGGCGAACAGCGTCGGCGAGAAGGCGTTGACCAGCAGGATCGGCGTCGCGATCAGCCCGAGCACCGCGCCGTAGCCCTGAGTGCCGAACAGCGCCAGCGGCACGGCGCCGCGCACGATGGTGATCACACCTTGTGAGGCGCCCAGCAGCAGGGTGAAGGCGACGAGCAGCCAGAGCTCGCCGCGCGCCAGCATGAGGATCAGCAGCGCCGGCGGCAGCACACCGATTGCGATGCGCGCCACCGTCATGGCCTTGAGGTTGCGCGCGAAGAAGATCTCGACCAGCCGGCCGCCGAACTGACCGTGGCCCTTGAGCGAGGCCACCCAGACCGCCGCGGCGCCGGCAAGGCCGGCCGCTTCGAGGAGCGGCACGAGCTGCAGGGAGACGACGCCGAACACGAAGCCGTTCAGTGACATGATGAGAGCGAACAGCGCGATGCCGACGGTGCGGAGACGGCCTTCGAGGGCCGGCCCTTCCTTGGCGCGCTCGGGCGCCGCCGCGGCGGCTGCCTCCGCCGGCGCTTCACGGCGCGAGAGGCCCAGCCAGTTGAGCGGCAGGCAGATGACGAGGTTCACGGCGGCGAAGATCAGCAGCGTGCCACGCCAGCCATAGGCGGCGTTGAGATAGTGGCCGATCACCCAGAACACGGTCGAGGCATAGGCGCCGTAGAGGGTGAGGTAGGAGATCGCGGCCCGGCCGCGGCTCGGCACGGCCTGCACCAGTGCCGCGAACGCCGCATCATAGAGGCAGCAGCGCATGCCGATGCCGATCACCAGCCAGGCGGCCACGTAGGAGGCGAAGTCGTTAACCTGTGACAGGCCGAGCAGGCCCGCCGAGACGACGACCGTACCGATCGACATCACGGAGCGCGCGCCGATCCGGTCGATCAGCCGGCCGACCCAGGTCGAGATCAAGCCCATCACCACCAGGGCCACGCTGAACCCCAGGAAGATCGAACCCATGCTCCAGCCGGTGTCGGCGGCGATCGGCTTGGCGAGCACGCCGAGGCAGTAGTAGCTCGTGCCCCAGGCCGTGATCTGCGTGATGCCGAGCGCATTGACGGAGAGGATCAGCGGATCGCGGCGCCACCGCCGCCAGCCGGTCTGGCCGTTCATCGCGGGATGGCCAGCAGCTCGGCCGCGACGAGATCGGGCGCGGAGATGATGCAGTTGTGGCCGGCCTCGATCGGGCGGAAGCGCACATTGGGCATCGCGGCCGCCTTCTCGTGGTTGCCGACCGAGACGGGATAGCGCGGCCTGGTACAGGCAATGTAGGTCATCGGCCGGCCATTGCCCGCCTCGTTGTGCAGGCGGATCGGCTTAGTGTAGCAGGCGAGCGGATGCGGCGTGAGCTGACGGTGCGTCCAGGCCGCAAGTTCAGGATCGTCGATGATCAGGCTGCCGACCGGCGCATGCGGCAGGACTTCGGTACCGTTCACGATCTTCACCAGCTTCTGTCGCTTGGCCACGATCTCCGTAGGGATGCGCCCGAAGATCGATTGGCCGTCGCGCGGGATGCCGCCGTCGAGGATCACGAGATGGGCGATGCGTTCGGGCACGCGGTCGGCGACGAGGCCCGCGATCAGGCTGCCGAAACTGTGGCCGACCAGCACGACCTCGCGCAGGTCTTTGTCCTCGAGAGTGGCGATCGTGTCGGCCAGGAACACGTCGTTGTCGAGCGCGGGCGACAACTCGGCGGCACGCTCGCCGACGCCCGGAAAGGGCAGGGCATGGACGTCGTGGCCGGCGGCCTTCAGGCGTTCTGCGACGAACTGCCAGGACCAGGCGCCCATCCAGGCGCCGGGCAGGCAGACATAGGTACGGGACGTTTTCATTCAGCGCGCGCCGGCGGACTCCAGGATCGAGGCGATCTCGCGATAGCCGCGCTGGCGGGCATGGGCAAGCGGCGTGACGCCCTGGTTGTCGGCGATGTTGGGGCTGGCCTTTCCGGCCAGCAGCAGCCGCGTGATCTCGACATAGGTCGGGCCGCCATCGCCCAGGATCACCGTCTCCAGAAGGGCGGTCCAGCCGAGCCGGTTGATGTGGTCGACATCGATCGCCGTCTTCAGGAGCTCGCGCACCGTCTCGACATGGCCGTGGTGACAGGCCGGGATCAACGCGGTGCCGCCATACCGGTTGGTGCTCTTGAGGTCGGCGCCGGCCGCCAGCGTGAGCTTCAGGATCTCGAGCCTTCCCTGCGCGCCCGCGACCAGGAAGGCGCTGTCGCGCTGCTCGTCCTGCGCGTTGACGCTGGTGCCGGCGGCGATCAGGCGACGCGCGGTCTCGACGTCGTTGCGGCGCGTGGCGTCGATCAGCGCGCGTTCGTTCGCGGAAAGGGTTTGGGCGGACACGGCCCCTGTCCATAGCAGAACCATCAGCCCGAGGAACGCCCGCCGCATCGTCTCTTCTCCTTCAGCGTGCTAGCGTGCCGCAAACCAACGGAGGACTCCATGGCCACCAACCGCCGCGTGCTCTTGAAGTCGCGCCCCCAGGGCGAGCCGACGCATGCCAATTTCGACGTCGTCGACCATCCGATCCCGGAGCCCAAGGACGGCGAATACCTGTCGCGCACGATCTGGATGTCGCTCGACCCCTACATGCGCGGCCGCATGGCCGAGACCAAGGGCTACGCCGCCAACGTCAATCTCGGCGACGCCATGGTCGGCGGCACGGTCGGCCAGGTGGTGAAGTCGAAGAATCCGAAGTTCAAGGAAGGCGACTATGTTGTCGAGTATGCCGGCTGGCAGAGCTACGCCGTCTCCGACGGCGCGATGAGCATGAAGCTCGACCCCAATGCCGCGCCGCTCTCGACTGCGCTCTCGGTGCTCGGCATGCCGGGCATGACGGCGTGGTGGGGGC
>SCVT01000608.1 GCA_004296815.1 Reyranella sp.
CCGGTGTAGCCGTTAGTCGCCAGCACCACGCGATCGGCCGTGACGGTCGCGCCGTTGGCGGTCGTCACGATCCATTTGCCGTTCTCGCGCTCCATCTTCGTCGCGAGCGTGTTGCCGTGGACGGGAACGCCCGCCGCCAGGGCCGCCTTCGCGAGGCCGCGCGCATAGGCGAGCGGCTGCACCACGCCGCCGCGGCGGTCGATCCACGAGCCGACATACTGGCCGTGGCCGATGTGCCGCGCGGTCTCGTCCTTGCTCAGGACCTCGACCGGCGCGCCGCGCTTCTGCCACTGTGCCGCGCGCGCCTCGATCGGCCCGATCGCCTTCGCGGAGAAGGCGCTCTGGATCCAGCCGTTGCGCACGTTGGGCACGTCCATGCCGTGCTTGTCGATCAGCTCCCACACGACGTCGGCCGTGCCGCCGACGAAGTCGACGAGGCGCGGGCCCCGCTCGGGGCCGTACATCGCCTCGAGCTCGTCGGGATCGAACTTCAGTCCCGGGATCACCTGGCCGCCGTTGCGGCCCGAGCCGCCGAAGCCCGGCTCCTTGGCCTCGAGCACGACCGACTTGATGCCGCGCTCGGCGAGATGCAGCGCCGTCGAGAGACCGGCATAGCCCGCGCCCACGATGCAGACGTCGGTGGTGACGGACTCACGCAGCGGCGGAGTCGGAACCGCGGCCGGCGCGGTGGCCGCCCACAGCGACGGCTCGAGGGGAAACGGCTCGCTCATGACTAGCTGCGGGCCTTGAACGCAAACTCCGCGCCGGAGCGGATGCCGGTCGGCCAGCGCGCGGTCACGGTCTTGAGCTTGGTGTAGAAGCGCACGCCTTCCATGCCGTAGATGCCGTGGTCGCCGAACACCGAGGCCTTCCAGCCGCCGAAGCTGTGATAGGCCACCGGCACCGGGATCGGCACGTTGATGCCCACCATGCCGATCTTCACGCCGTTGGCGAAGGCGCGCGCCGAATCGCCGTCGCGGGTGAAGATCGCCGTGCCGTTGCCGTAGGCGTGGTCGTTCACCAGCTTGATCGCGTCGTCGAAGGTCTTGCTGCGCACCACCGAGAGGACGGGGCCGAAGATCTCGTCCTTGTAGATCGTCATGTCGGAGGTCACGCCGTCGAACAGGCAGCCGCCCATGAAGTTGCCCTTCTCGTAGCCCTGTAGCTTCAGCCCGCGGCCGTCGACCACCAGATTGGCGCCTTCCTTCACGCCCTGGTCCACATAGCCCATCACCTTGTCTTTGTGCTGGCGCGTCACCAGCGGCCCCATCTCCGACTGCGGATCGAGGCCGGGCCCGACCTTCAGCGCCTGCACGCGCGGCGCCAGCTTGGCGATGAGCTTGTCGCCCACGTCGCCCACTGCGACGGCGACCGAGATCGCCATGCAGCGCTCGCCTGCCGCGCCGTAGGCCGCGCCCATCAGCGCGTCGGCGGTCTGGTCGAGATCGGCGTCGGGCATCACCACCATGTGGTTCTTGGCGCCGCACAGCGCCTGCACGCGCTTATTCTGCTGCGTGCCCGTGTGATAGACATACTCGCCGATCGCGGTGGAGCCGACGAACGAGATCGCCGGCACGTCGGGATGATGCAGCAGCGCATCGACGGCGATCTTGTCGCCGTTCAGCACCTGGAAGATGCCCGGAGGGGCGCCCGCCTGCGCATAGAGCTCGGCCAGCAGCATCGGCGCGCTGGGGTCCTTCTCCGACGGCTTCAGGATGAAGGCGTTGCCGGTCGCCACCGCCATCGCACCCATCCAGCACGGGATCATGATCGGGAAGTTGAACGGCGTGATGCCCGCCACGACGCCGAGCGGCTGGCGGATCGACCACGAATCCATGTCGGAGGCGACCTGCTCGGTGAAGTCGCCTTTCATGTGATGGGCGATGCCGCAGGCGAACTCCACGACCTCGAGGCCACGGCCGACCTCGCCCTTGGCGTCATCGAAGGTCTTGCCGTGCTCGAGCGACATCAGGCGCGCGAGATCGTCGGTGTGCTTCTCGATCAGGTTCTTGAGGTTGAACATCACGCGCTGGCGACGAAGCGGCGGCGTCGCGGCCCAGGCGACCTGCGCCGTCTTCGCGATCTGGACGGCGTCGTCGATCTCGGCCTTGGAGGCGAGGGCGACCATCGCCGTCACTTCGCCGGTCGCCGGGTTGGTGACGTCGCCCTGCCGGCCACTCATGCCCGCGACCCGTTTGTTGCCGACGTAGTGTCCGATCCTGGCCGCCATCATTTCCTCCCACCCGATGTCGCGGTTCTAGCATGCGACCGGGACGTTTTCCCGGACGCTAGCGCATCGGTGCCATGTCCAGGCCCACCCGCCCGAAGTCGTTGGGAAGGCGCGTGAATTCGTCCTCGTCCCGCATCGGGTCATGTCCCGGTGAACGGGGCATCGCCGAAAGGCGGCGCGCGACCTCGGCGGCCACGCGGGACTCGAAATCGCGGGAGCGCTCGGCCTCGGCGTCGGCGCGCTTCAGCAGGTAGAGATCGAGCGCGCGATCGCGCCGCGTGTTCTGGCCGAGCCGCCGGCCGCGATAGAAGATCTGCCGCACCTCGACCTGGCCCGCGGCGAGCACGACGTCCTCCTCGGCCATGCGCCGGCGTTGCGCCAGGATCTCGCGGCACTTCGCATCGAAGCGCGCATCCTTCTCGCGCCAGCGGTTGACCGTGCGGCGGTCGACGCCGGTGCGGGCCGCCGCCTCGGTGACGCTGCTGCAGCGGCGATAGTGATGGAGGAAGGCGGCGCGGCGGCGGGCCGGAGTCGAGAGTCGCGCCGGGCGGGTGAGGGCGCGCGCGACGAGGGTTTCGGGCTCGGGTGCCTCGGCGGGAGCAGGGGCAGCCTCCTCGACGACGGCCTCCTCCTTCTTTCTCTCCTCGGGCTCGACCCAGCCCGGCATCCGGAAGGGCTGGCGCGCCCAGCGCTCCAGGGCCTTCTCGCTGATCTCGGTGGGCGAGGGGCGCTCGCACTCCGTCACGAGGGCGGCGAGCTGGTCGCGGGGCATGTCGCGGTAGATTTGCGGTACATAGATACCGCTGAGATTCTCGAGAATATACAGCGCTTCTTGAGGTTTCATGGGGGCCTCTTGACAGGAATAGGATTTTATATAGTACTATCCTATCCTTCAGTCAAGCCCAAGCCCCGGAAAAGGCTGATACAATCGAGACGCAGTCTGTTCACAGGCTAGGCAAATGCGCTTGAACTGCATGGCAATTCTTTGTTATTTTTGGGGCCGCTGCAGTTAAGGCAGCCCACCCAATGGGGAGATTTTGTAGGATGAAGAAGGCTCTCGTGGCCGCCGCGGCCGCTCTCGTCGTCGCGCCCGCTTCGCTGCACGCGCAGACCATGCAGTATCCCGGCCTGTACATCAGCGCCGAGGGTGGTCTGAACTGGCTGTTCAACACCACGATCAACGCGCCGGCAGTCGGCGGCGTGATCAACGTCCAGCCGCAGACAGGCTTCGCAGTCGGCGGCTCGATCGGTTACGACTTCGTCGGCCCGCGCGTCGAGCTCGAAGGCGTCTATCGCAGCAACTACGCGAGCTTGACCTCGAACGTCGTCGGCATCAACGCCGCCGCCGGCTCGCAGATCAACCAGACGGCCATCATGGCCAACCTGTTCTACGACTTCAACGCGGGCGGGACGATCGTCCCCTACATCGGCGCCGGTGCCGGTGTCGCCTTCGTGAACGCTTCCGCTCTCGGCGGCAGCACCGCCAGCACGCAGTTCGCCTACCAGGGCATCATCGGTGTCGGCTACAACATCGACCCGATGTTCCGCATCAACCTGGACGGCCGCTACTACGGCACGACGAACCCGACCATCAACAACCCGTTCGTCGGCGGCATCACCTACCAGAACAACAACATCAGCCTGATGGCCAGCCTCGCGATCCGCTTCGGCGCTCCCGATGCTCCGCCGCCGCCGCCGCCGGCCGCGGTTGCTCCGCCGTCGTTCATGGTGTTCTTCGATTGGGACCGCTCGAACCTGTCGGCCCAGGCGCTCAACACGATCAAGCAGGCTGCTGGCGCCTACAAGAGCAAGGGCAACGCTCGCGTGACCGCGACGGGCCACACCGACACGTCGGGCTCGGAGCAGTACAACATGGCGCTGTCGCTGCGCCGTGCGAACGCTGTGAAGGACGCCCTGGTGCGTGAAGGCGTGCCGGCGACGGCCATCTCGGTGGTC
>SCVT01000609.1 GCA_004296815.1 Reyranella sp.
GGCGTTCTTGGCGAGCAGCTCCTCGAAGCGCTGCTGGTCGCGCTTGTTCTGCACGAGCTGCGCCTGGGCCTTGCGGATCTGCGCCTCGATCTGGCCGAGCTGGGCGCGCAAGGTGCGCGAGTCGAGCTCGAAGAGAACGTCGCCCTCCTTCACGAGGGCGCCCTCCTCGACATTGACCTTCATGATCTGGCTGTCGATGCGCGGCTTGATCTGGATCGAGGTGATCGCCTGGACCGTGCCGACCGCGTCGACGACGACCGGCATCGCCTTGCGCTCGGCCGTGGCGACCACCACGGGGACTGCCCCGCCGGGATTGAGGCGTCCGCGCCGTCCCTGCGGCTGGGCCTGGGCCGCAGGGCTGCCCTGGGCCTGCTCGGCGGCCTTGGCCGACGTGCCCATGCCCAACTGGCGGGCGATCTCGCCACGGTAGAGGTAGCCGGTCCCGCCGATCACGACCGCGATCGCAGCGAAAGCCGCCACTCGGACCATTCCCATTTCGTTCGACTCCAGCCCCAACACCCGCAGGGATTATACGGCTCCGCCAGCTTTTCGGACAGCCGGAACCGGCACTGAACACAGGGATTTCAATGCAAAAAACCCGCCACAAAAGGGCGGGTTTTTCGTCGAAATGTACGGTCGGAGACCGACTAGCGGCTGTAGTACTCGACGACCAGCGAGGGCTCCATCTGGACCGGATAGGGCACGTCGGCGAGCTTGGGGCCGCGCACGTAGGTGCCCTTCATGTCCTTGTGGTCGACCGAAACGTACTCCGGCACGTCGCGCTCGGCGGTCTGGGTGGCCTCGACGACGCGGGCCATTTCCTTGGCCTTCGAGGTCAACTCGATGACGTCGTTGTCCTTCACCAGGTACGAAGCGATGTTCACCCGGCGGCCGTTCACTTTGACGTGACCGTGGCTGACCAGCTGGCGGCTGGCGAACACGGTGATGGCGAACTTCATGCGGTAGATGACCGCGTCCAGCCGGCGCTCGAGCAGCTCGACCAGGTTCTCGCCGGTGTCGCCCTTGCGGCGCACGGCCTCGAGATAGTAGCGGCGGAGCTGACGCTCCGAGACCGAGCCGTAGTAGCCCTTGAGGCGCTGCTTCGCCATGAGCTGCAGGCGGTAGTCGGTCGGCTTGGTGCGACCCTGGCCGTGCTGGCCGGGACCGTATTCACGCTTGTTGAGCGGGCTCTTGGGACGGCCCCACAGGTTGACCCTGAGGCGGCGGTCGATCTTGTACTTCGAATTCTCGCGCTTGCTCACGCAGCACTCCGTCGGTTTTGCGCCCTGCTTTGCAGGTACGCTCTGTTGTCCGGATAGGCCTTGGTCCGAGCGGTGCTCGGGGCGGGAGGAAGGCCCGAATGGCCCTCAACCACGTTCTCCGGAAGAAGGGCGGAACATACTGGCGAACGCGGGCCAGTCAAGCACGCGTTCTGCCAGCGAATTCAATGGCTTAGACCTCGACCAGCACCACTTCGTGGGTGACGTTGGCCGACTTCTTCACCATGGCGGTGGCCGAGCAGTATTTCTCGTCCGACAGGCTGACCGCCCGCTCGACCAGCGCCTTGTTCAGTTTCCGGCCGCGCACCGTGTAGACCAGCTTCACCGAGGTGAAGACCTTGGGGTGGTCGTCGGCCCGCTCGGCGACCAGCGAGACCTCGACGCCCTCGATGTCCTGGCGCTGCTTCTTCAGCATCGAGACCACGTCGATGGCGGTGCAGCCGCCCATTCCCATCAGCACCACCTCCATCGGCCGCGAGGCGAGATTGCGGCCGCCGACGTCGGGCGAGCCGTCCATGGTGAAGGTGTGGCCGCTGCCGCCCTCGGCGACGAACAGGGCGCCGTCGACCCAGGAGATCTTGGCGGTCGTGGACATGGTTACTCCTCGTGCTTGTTCTTGGAGAGAAACTTGATGACGCCGTGGAAGGTCCGCGCCTCCTGCTCGGTCATCTCTGCACGCTGCAGCAAGGCGCGGAGATTGAGCACCATCGAGGGCCGCATGTCCTTGTGGCGCAGGAAGCCCGACTGGTCGAGCGCGCGCTCGAGATGGTCGAACAGGTTCTGCAGTTCGTCCTTGGTGGCAGGCCGGCCGGCATGGTCGGACATGCGCGCGGGTGCCGTCGTATCGCCCGCGGTCGCCCATTCGTAGGACACCAGCAGCACCGCCTGCGCCACGTTCAGCGAGGAGAACTGCGGATTGAGCGGGATCGAGAGCGCAGTGTCGGCGTGGACGATGTCGTCGTTCTCGAGGCCGGTGCGCTCGGGCCCGAACAGGATGCCGACCCTCCTGCCCTCGCCGATCCAGCCGCGCATCTCGCCGGCGGCGTGGCGCGCCGTCAGGATGCGCTGGCTGAGCTCCCGGTTGCGCGCGGTGGTGGCGACCACATGCTCGAGGTCGGCCACGGCATCGGCCACCGTGTCGAACAGCTCGGCATTCTCCAGCACCACATCGGCGCCGGAGGCGGCGCGCTGCGCCTTCTCGTTCGGCCAGCCGTCGCGCGGAG
>SCVT01000610.1 GCA_004296815.1 Reyranella sp.
TACGAAGGACAACCTCACCCTGAGGAGCGCCCGTAGGGCGCGTCTCGAAGGGTGGCAACGGGACGCGATCTGGGGGCGACGCTTCGACAGAAGCCGTATGGCGTCGTAGTCGCCCCTGATCAGCGCCTCTTTCTTGGCTCGCGACCAGCCTTTGATTTGGCGCTCGATGGCGATGGCATCGGTGATGTTGAGGCAGTGTTGCGCCCAGACCAGGACGACGGGTCGACGAGTAGAGGTGTACCCGCCATAAGCGCCAGCATTGTGCTCGCCGAGACGCTGTTCCAGTCCACGCCGCGCTGAGCCGATGTAGTAGCTGCCATCGGCACAGCGAAGCATATAGACGTAAGCGCCCGGCTCGTCGCTCATTCTTCGCGTCCCCACCCTTCGAGACGCGCCCTGCGGGCGCTCCTCAGGGTGAGGCAATATTTGGTCCCGCGGCTTCCCGAAAAGAACTCAGCCCTTCGGCATCGGCACGATGCGGAGGTAGGGCTTCGGGGCTTTCCAGCCGTTGGGGTACTTGGCCTTGGCGGCCTCGTCGGAGACGGCCGGGACGATGATGACGTCCTCGCCGTTCTTCCAGTTCACCGGCGTCGCCACCTGGTGCTTGGCGGTGAGCTGGCAGCTCTCGAGGAGCCGCAGCACCTCGTCGAAGTTGCGGCCGGTGCTCATGGGGTAGGTGAGCATCGCCTTGATCTTCTTGTCCGGGCCGATGATGAACACCGAGCGGACCGTGGCGTTGTCGGCCGCGGTGCGGCCCTCGGACGTCGTGCCGGCGCCCTCGGGCAGCATGTCGTAGGCGGTGGCGACCTTGAGCTCGGGATCGCCGATCATCGGATAGGTGACGGCGTGGCCTTGAGTCTCCTCGATGTCCTTGGCCCACTTGGCGTGGTTGGTCACCGGATCGACGCTGAGGCCCACGATCTTGGTGTTGAGCTTGTCGAACTTGGGCTTGAGGCCGGCCATGTAGCCGAGCTCGGTGGTGCAGACCGGCGTGAAGTCCTTGGGATGCGAGAACAGGATCGCCCAGCCGTCGCCGATCCACTTGTGGAACTCGATCGGACCCTGGGTCGTCTCCGCCTTGAAGTCAGGCGCGGTCGAATTGATGCGAAGCGTCATGAGGTCCTCCTTTGAAGCGGCGCACGTTCGCGCCGGCGCGGCGTCCGGTCAAGCCTTGGAGGGGATCCAGCTCATGAGGCCGATCCCGCCGTCGACTTCTATCGTCGTCCCCACGACATAACGGCCAAATCTTTCGGACAGAATTGCTACGGCGACCTGGGCGATGTCGTCCGGGGTGCCCGCACGGCCGAGCGGGATCTGCTCGATCAGGGCTCCGAGATTGCCCGCGACGAAGCCGCCGCCGGGGATGGCGCCCGGCGCGATTGCATTCACCCTGATGCCGGACGGCGCCAGCACGCGCGCCAGCTCCTTCATCACCATGGTCATGCCGGCTTTTGAGGCGCTGTAGTGCGGCAGGTTGCGGGGCGTCTCGCGGTGCTGCGACGTCACCAGGATCATGCGGCCCTTCACCTTGTTGTCGCGCATGTGCCGGCCGACCTCGCGGCCGAGGAAGAACCCGGTCCGCAGGTTGATGTCGGTCATGGCGTCCCACGTCTCCTCGCTGACCGACAGCGGCGTGTCTGCCTCGAGGCGGCGCGGGCTCGCGGCATGGACGAACAGCGAGATGGTACCGAGCTTCTTCACCGCGGCGTCGAGCAGGCCCTTCCAGCCGTCACGCTGGCCGAGATCGGCCTTGAGGAAGTCGATGCCGTCTTCCGCCGGAGGGGCGGTGATGTCGCTGCCGAGGACGATGGCGCCCTCCGCCTTGAGGGCCTTGGCGATGCCGCGGCCGATGCCGCCCGCGCAGCCGGTGATCAGGGCGCGCTCGCCCTCCAGAAGTTTCGTGCTCATAATCCTCCCATGGCCAACGCGCGACCGCACTTCAAGCAGATCAACATTGTAAGCAGCGACATGGCTGCCTCGATAGCCTTCTATCGCCGGCTTGGCGCCGACATTCCCGAGGAGCGCGTGTGGGGCACGGCGAGCGGCACGCACCATGCCTCATCGGCTGAGAATGCGAGGGGCGCCGATCTTCTTCTCGACAGCGTCCCGTTCGCGGGGATCTGGAACAGCGGCTGGCAGGGGCGCAAGGATCTCGCCGGCCGTGTCGTCGCCGACTTCGCCGTCGCCACGCGCGAGGAGGTCGATCGTATCTACGGCGACCTGACCACGGCGGGCCACACGGGCCTGCAGCCGCCCTACGACGCGTTCTGGGGCGCACGCTACGCGGTGGTCGAGGACCCCGACGGGCTGGCGGTCGGGCTCATCAGCCCGATCTCCGACGACAAGCTGTCGGCGCCGCCCGCCGTCTGATGGCGAAGACACGCCTCGACGTGGCGCTGGTCGAGCGCGGCCTGGCGGAGACACGCGCCGCGGCGCAGCGACTCGTCATGGCGGGGCTCGTCTTCTCCAACGACAAGCGCCTCGACAAGGCGGGCTATGGCGTCGCGCCGGATATGCCGCTCGAGGTGCGTGGCCAGCCGCATCCCTATGTCTCGCGCGGCGGGCTGAAGCTCGAGAAGGCGCTGGATCACTTCGCCATTCCCGTCGCGGGACGCATCGCGCTCGATGTCGGCTCCTCGACCGGCGGCTTCACCGACTGTCTGCTGCAGAGGGGCGCCGCCAAGGTCTATGCCGTCGATGTCGGTACCAACCAGCTCGCCTGGAAGCTGCGCTCCGATCCCCGCGTCGTCTCGATGGAAAAGACCAACATCCGTGACGTGACCGCGGCGCAGATCCCCGAGCGCGTGGACCTCATCGTCTGCGACGCCTCGTTCATCGGCCTGCGCACGGCGCTGCCGGCGGCGCTGGCGCTGGCGGCCGATGGCGCGCATCTCGCGGCGCTGATCAAGCCGCAGTTCGAGGTGGGCAAGGGGCGCGTCGGCAAAGGCGGCATCGTGCGCGAACCCGAGCTGCACGAGGAGGTACGCGCCACCATCGCGGCGTGGCTGGCGGAACAGCCCGGCTGGACCGTGCTGGGCACGACCGAGAGCCCGATCGAGGGCGCGGAGGGGAACAAGGAGTTCCTGATCGCCGGCCGCTTCAGCGCACCGCGCGCGTCACCCTGAACTTGTTGTTGTCGGCCAGCGTCTCGAACGAGGCGAAGTGCGCCTTGAGCGTGGGCTCGTAGGGCAGGCCGCGGTTGGCGACCATGTAGAGGGCGCCGCCGGGCTCGAGCGCGCGCGCGGCCGCTTCGATCACCTTTCGTCCGAGCTCCGGTACCGACGCGCGGCCGGTGTGGAAGGGCGGATTGCAGACGATCGCGTCGTAGGTGGAGGGCGGCTTCTCGGCCGTCAGGTCGATCCAGTGAAACGAGGCGCGCGGGTCGGTCACGTTGGCGCGCGCGGCTTCGAGGGCGCGGTGCTCGGCGTCGATCAGGTCGAACGACGTTGCCGCGGGGGAGCGCAGCACTTCGCGCGCGAGATAGCCCCAGCCGCAGCCGAAGTCTGCGACGTGGCCCGTGAGATCGGATGGCAGGTGCTTCGCGAGCAACGACGAACCGTCGTCGATCTTGTCCCAGGAGAAGATGCCGGGCTGGCTCATCCAGGAGCCGTCGCCGACGGGCTGCAGGGTGGCGAGCTTCTGCCAATAGTCGGGCGGTTCGCGCTCGCCCTTCGTGAACCAGAAGACGCGGCTGTGATACTTCGAGAGCTGTTCGACGCCGCCGAAGGCCTTGGCGACGTGCTTCTCCAGACTCGCGGCACCATCGTCGTTGGCCCCGGCGCAGACGAGTGTGCCGCCGGGCGCGAGCAGCACCCAGGCGCGCGCGATGTTGGCGAAGCTCTCCTCCTTGTGCTTGGTCAGCAGCACGAGTCCCTGGTCGTAGCTGCCACCCTCCAGGCGCGGCGTCGCGCCCTGGAGCCTGAGGAAATCCGGCCGGAACGATTGCTCCGCATCGACCTCGCCGAGCGTCATGGGCTCGGCGCGGATGAAGAACGACCGTTCCGGTCGAAGCGCTCCGGTTTCGAAAGCGTAGGAGAGGGCGCGTCCTGCCTGAGTCAATAAACTGGGCTCACGGCTATGGGACGAGGACAGCGCGTCCCATGATCAGGCCCTTGCGAAGCTCCTGCAGCGTCGCATCGGCCTCGTCGAGCTTGCGCTTCACGATCGGCACTGGGGTCACCTTGCCGCCGGTCACGAGGTCCATCATCTCCTTCATCTCGGCCGGGCTGCCGGTGACCGAGCCCACGATCTGGCAGCCGGTGAAGGCGAACATCGGCAGCGGGATCGAGAAATTGCCGCCGAACAGGCCGACGATGACGAGACGGCCACCGCGGCCCAGTGCCCGCAGGCCGAACTGCGCCGAGCTCTCGGCGCCCACGAAGTCGATGGCCGCACCGACGCCGGTGCCGCCGGTCAGGTCCTGGATCTGCTTGCGTGCTTCCTTGTCGCGCGGGTCGAGCGCCGCCACGGCGCCGTTCTCCAGCGCGAGCTTGCGCTTGTTCTCGTCGATGTCGGCCACGATCGGCTCACGGCCCAGCACCGACTTGGCGAAGCGCACGCCCATCAGGCCGACGCCGCCGGCGCCGATCACCAGGATCGGCTTGCCGCCGTCCTGGCCCTCGGCCTTCTTCACCGCGCTGAAGGCGGTGATGCCGGAGCAGGCGTAGAGGCAGGCGAGCTCGGTCGGCAGGTTGCCGTAGGGGTAGAGGTACTTGCCGTGTGGCACGAGCACGTGGTCGGCATAGCCGCCGTCGTTGTTCACACCGAGTGCGCGCGGCGTGGGGCAGAGATGCTCGATGCCGGTGGTGCAGTACCAGCACTTGCCGCAGCCGATCCAGGGATAGACCACCGCCTTGTCGCCGACCTTGGCGCCCCCCTTCGAATCCTTGGCGGCGTCGGGACCCAGCGCCACGACCTCGCCCACGATCTCGTGGCCCATGGTGCGCGGCGGGTTCATCGTCTTCTGCGTCGACACCTTGTTGCCGCCGCCCATGTCGAAGAAGCCCTCCCACAGATGGACGTCGCTATGGCAGACGCCGGCGGCCGTGACGCGCACCAGCACCTCGGTGCCCTGCGGTGCGGGGTTCGCCGCCTCGACCTTCTGCAGCGGCTGACCGAACTCGACGACCTTGTAGCTTTTCATTGGGCGAACTCCCGTTATTGTCGGAGGGAACAATAGGTAGGGTGGGGACGCATGGGCAAGTACGGCATCGGCCAGCCGGTGGTGCGCTTCGAGGATGCGCGGCTGCTGCGCGGGCAGGGCAAGTTCATCAACGACATGAACCTGCCCCGCCAGACGTACGCCGTGTTCGTGCGCTCGCCGCACGCCCACGCCAAGATCCGCTCGATCGACACAAAGGCCGCCGCGGCATCCGAGGGCGTCATCGCGGTCTACACCGGCCACGATGTCGTGGCCGAAGGGCTCGGCATGCCCAAGGCCAACATGCCGAGGAAGCGCCCCGACGGTAAGCCGATGTTCGCGCCGCAGCGGCCGCCGCTCGTGACCGACCGCGTGCGCTATGTCGGCGATCCGGTGGCGATGGTGGTGGCCGAGACGCTGGCAGAAGCCAAGGATGCGGCCGAGGTGGTCGAGATCGACTACGAGGCGCTGCCCTCGGTGACGCTCACCGAGGACACGGTGAAGCCGGGGGCGCCTGCGGTGTGGGACGACTGCCCGGACAACGTCTCCAACTTCACGGAGCGCGGCAACAAGGTGGCGACCGAGGAGGCGATCAAGGGCGCGGCGAAGGTCATCAAGCGGCGCTACGTGATCACGCGCGTGCATGCGCAGTACATGGAGCCGCGCGGCACGCTCGCGACCTACGACCAGGGCGAGGATCGCATGATCCTCTACGCCGACGTTCAGTACCCCCATCGCGTGCGCAACATGCTGGCGCAGAACGTCTTCAAGGTGCCCGAGAGCAAGATGCGCGTGATCGCCCAGGATGTGGGCGGCGGCTTCGGCACCAAGGGCTGGCAGTACATCGAGCATCGCCTGACCCTGTGGGCCGCGCGCAAGCTGCTGCGGCCGGTGAAATGGACCTGCGAGCGCAGCGAAGCGGTGATGGCCGACGAGCACGGCCGCGACAATGTCGGCGAGATCGAGCTGGCGCTCGATGCGGACAACAGGTTCGTGGCGCTGCGGCTCAACATGCTGGCCAATATCGGCGCCTATGTCGGCTCCGACCGCAACCTGCTCTCGCCATTCGGCCAGATCGGTACGGTGCTGGGCGTCTATGCGATCCCCAAGACCTACATCAACGTGGTGGGCGTGCTCTCCAACACCAACCCGACGGCGCCCTACCGCGGCGCGGGACGACCGGAGGCGATCTATCTCATCGAGCGGCTGATCGACGATGCGGCGCGCGAGCTGGGCGTCGACCGCATCGCGCTGCGACGCAAAAACATGCTGGCGCCCTCGGCGCTGCCTTACCAAAGCCCGGCCGGGCCGTTCTACGATTGCGGCGAGTTCGAGAAGAACCTCGACCTCGCGCTGAAGCTCGCCGACGTCGACGGCTACGCCGCACGCGCCGAGGACTCGAAGAAGCGCGGCAAGCTGCGCGGGCTCGGCATCGTGAACGCGATCGAGCAGGCGGCGGGACCGGCGCAGCCGGAGTACGCCGAGATCCGTTTCAATCCTTCGGGAACGGCTGCGCTGCTGATGGGCACCAAGGCACAGGGCCAGGGCCACGAGACCATGTTCAAGCAGATCCTGAATGAGCGGCTCGGCATCGATCCGAACGAGGTGCAATACATCGACGGCGACACCGACCGCGTGGCCTTCGGCATGGGCACCAACGGCTCGCGCTCGACCGTGCTCGGCGGCTCGGCGGTCTACGAGGCGGCCGACAAGGTCATTGCCAAGGGCAAGTTGCTGGCCGGGCACCTGCTGGAAGCGGGTGAGCAGGATATCGAGTTCGAGGACGGCACCTTCCGGGTCAAGGGCACCGACAAGGTGATCGCGCTCAAGGAAGTGGCCAAGGCCGCGTTCAACCCGACCAAATGGCCAAAGGGCAGGTTTGAGGGCGGGCTCTACGAGAACGCGACCTTCAAGGCCGAGAAGGACACCTTCCCCAATGGCTGCCACATCTGCGAGGTCGAGATCGATCCCGAGACCGGCGCAGTGAAGCTCGACCGTTACGCCGTGGTCGACGATGTCGGCACGGTGATGAATCCGCTGGGCCTCAAGGGCCAGATCCACGGCGGCGTGGCGCAGGGCGTGGGCCAGATCCTGGGCGAACAGGTCGTGTGGGACCGCAAGAGCGGCCAGCTCCTGACCGCGAGCTTCCTCGACTACACGATGCCGCGTGCCGACATGCTCTGCAGCATGGAGATCAAGTCGAATCCCGTACCGACCAAGTACAATCCGCTGGGTGCCAAGGGCGCGGGCGAGGCTGGCACGGTGGGTGCGATGCCGGTCGTGATGAACGCAGTGATCGACGCGCTGGCGCCGCTCGGCGTGAAGGACGTGGCGATGCCCGCGACGGCCGAGAATGTGTGGAAGGCCATCGCGGCGGCGAAGGGCGCCTGACCGTCCTCAGGGGCTGGCGTGGCCGACGAAGCGTTCGGGCGGCCTGTCACCCCATTGCGACTGGAAGCCTTCCTCGACGCTCACCAGGTTGCCGCCATTGGCGGCGTTGAGGCGGTCGGTGTCGGCCCAGCGCTCGTGCACGCGGCCCCACGGATCTGACCAGTAGTCGTAGACCTGGCTGCCCAGCAGGTGGCGGCCGATCCCCCACATGTGTTGGTACTTGTCGAGCCGCTTCAGGTACTCGTGGTCCTGGAAGACGCAGTCGATGTCCTGCACCTCGTAGGAGACGTGGTTCAGGCCCGTCTTCTCGTTGTGCACGCAGAACAGCACGTGATGGTCGACATAGTCGTCGCCGCGGTCGAGGCGGTTGAACGAGCCGATCACGTTCTCCTTCTCGCCGGCATAGACGTCGTCGGAGCGGATCATGCCCAGCGTCTCGCGGAACCACGCCACGGTCTCCTTGACCTTGGGTGTCGCCAGCACGCCGTGACCGATGCGCTGGATCGAGGTCGGCGACTTCGAAAGGCGCATGACGCGGCCGACCCGGCGGCCAGGCTCGCGCGCGCTGTTCAGCTCGTCGCGCGCCACGTTGATGGGGGCGAGGCGCTTCTGGCCCGCGATCACGTCGATCTGGTAGCCGTTCGGCTCCCTGAGTCGCACGCGCTTGCCGCCACCCGGCTCGTCCAGCGTCTCGATGCCTGACGCGCCGGGTGCCTTGGCCAGCCGCGTGAGGTCATCCTCGTCGGCGGCGTGATAGGCGAAGCCGATGAACTTCGTGCCGCCCTTGTGTGTGACATGCAGATGATGATGGTCGTCGGCGCCGCGCATGTAGAGTGCATCGGGTGTGCGCTCGGCGCGGACCAGCCCGAAATGGGTGAGAAATTCCTCCATCTGGTCGAGGTCGGGCGCTTCCATGCGCGGGAAGGCGAATTCCGCAGCCTTGATGACGGCCATTGTTTCCTCCGAGCGTTTGATGGGACGCTAGCTCCACAACCCTTTCCTGAGAAGGAGGAAACCATGTCCAAGCCGCCGATTCCCAATGCGCGAGACCGCGTGCGTGGTGTCGTGCCCAAACTGATCGACCTCACCGAGAAGGTGGTCTATGGCGACGTCTGGGAGCGGCCGGGCCTCAACAAGCGCGACCGCAGCCTGATCACTGTGGCGTCGCTGGTGGCGATGAACCGCACGGAGCAGCTGCGGGGCCATGTCGCCCGCGCCCTCGACAATGGAGTGACCAGGGACGAGATCGCCGAGATCATCACCCACATGGCATTCTATTCCGGCTGGCCGACAGCCATGTCGGCCGCGGGCGTCGCCAAGGAAGTATTCGAAGAGGGAGAGAAGAAGTGAAGCTTTGCTATTTCGACGATTTCCGCCTGGGCGTCGTCAAAGGCGACCAGGTCATCGACGTGACCGACGCCGCCAAGGACCTGCCGCATCGCGACACCCGTGACCTGATCGCGGGCGTGATCGAGCACTGGGACAAGTACAGGCCGAAGCTCGAGCAGGCCGCGAGCTCCGGCAAGGGCGTGGCGTTGTCGGGCGTGCGGCTTCGCGCGCCGGTGCCGCGGCCGGGCAACATCGACTGCATGGCCGTCAACTATATGGAAGACGGCACCTTGCCGGAGAAGCCTGCCATCAACTGCTTCCACAAGGCGGCGACGGCGGTGATCGGCAACGGCGACACCATGGTGCTGCCCGACGTGCCGGCTACGATCTTCGAGGGCGAGGCGGAACTCGCCCTGGTGATCGGCAAGCGCGCCTCCAACGTGAAGGCGGCCGACTACAAGCAGTACATCTTCGGCTACACCTGCTTCATCGACGGCTCGGCCCGTGGGCTCCCGCCGCCGGGCAACGTCTTCTTCCAGATGAAGTCGCGCGCCACCTTCGCGCCGATCGGGCCGTGGCTCGTCACCGCCGATGAGATCCCCGACCCGCAGAAGCTCGGCGTCGAGCTCAAGAACAACGGCGTCACCATGCAGAAGTTCAACACCGACGACATGGCGCACCAGATCCCGCGCGTCATCGAGTGGCTCTCCTCGATCCACACGCTGGAGCCCGGCGACGTGGTCGCCACCGGCACCAACCATCGCGGCCTGAACTCCTTCATGGACGGGGACAAGATCGAGCTCACCATCGAGAAGGTGGGCACGCTCAAGTTCAACGTGAAGGACGAGCTGAAGCGCACCTGGGCGCGCACCACGCGCTCGCAGCACAAGGACGCCGGCAAGGAAGGCCCGCACACGCCGCAGCTCACGGGCAAGTACGCGAAGTAGTCAGCCCCGAGGTCAGCCCTTGTAGCCGCCCTCGTCGAGATACGCCTGCTCCTCGGCCGTCATCGCGCGGCCGAGGATCGGGTTGCGATGGGGGAAGCGGCCGAAGCGCTTCACCAGATCGTGGTGATGGCGGGCATGGCCGAGGTTGGGCTCGCCCAGCCGCTCGCTGAGCGCCACGCAACGCGCCTGGTCGGCGAGCGATTCCGAGTGCCCGTAGGGCAGATACATGAAATGCGCCATCTCCTGCGGGATCAGGCGATCGTGGCCGCGGGTGATCGCCTCGGCCGCCATCTCGCGGGCGAGCGGGTCGGTCGCATACATGCGTGTGGTGTTGCGGAAGCAGTTGCGCGGGAACTGGTCGAGCAGGAGCAGCAGCGCCAGCGCGCTGTCGGGCATGTCGAGCCAGTGGCGCAGCTCGCCGCGTGCGGCCTTCTCGTGCAGGGCGAGGAAGCGGCTGCGGAAGAGGTCGTCGAAGGCGTCGCTCTTGGCGAACCACTTGTCGGGGCCGGCCTCCTTCCAGAAGTCGAGGACGGAACGGGCGTCGGCGGAGATGTCGAGAGTCATTGCGGTGTTCATGCCGGCTATGTCGCGCCTTGCGGCGATGGCCGCAAGAATGCACAAAACTGTGCCATAGGCACGGAATTGTACCTGTCAGGATCTCCATTGCCATGAAGACGTCGGATCTCGAGGGCCGCTGTCCCATCGATCTCGCGATCGAGGTGATCGGCGGCAAGTGGAAACCCATCATCCTCTATCGCCTGGGTACCGGCACGCTGCGCTACGGCGAGCTGCAGCGCGCGGTGCCCAAGGCGACGCAGCGCATGCTGACCCTGCAGCTCCGCGAGCTGGAGCGCGACGGCATGCTGACGCGCACCGTCCATCCCACGGTGCCGCCCAAGGTCGAGTACACGCTGACCGAGCCGGCACGCCGGCTGCTGCCCGTGCTTGAAACGATGGGACAGTGGCTGCTCGACAATCACACCAAGGTGCGGCCATGAGCCGGACGACTCTGGCGCCTGGAGGCCTGTTCGAGAGCCGTCCCTTCGGCTTCGCGCAGGTGACGGTGGTCGCCACGCCGTTCGGCCGATCAGTGCACGTGGCGGGGCAGGTCGCGTGGGATGCCGACCGCAACATCGTCGGGGCAGGGGACGTCGGCCGTCAGCTCATGAAGAGCCTGGAGAACGTCGCCACGGCGCTCGCCTCGGTCGGCGCGAGCCTCGATCAGGTCGGCGCGTTCATGCTCTACATCAAGCAGAGCCATATGAAGGAAGGCAAGGCGATCGCCGATGCGCTCAAGGCCGTGTTCGGCGAGAAGCTGCCGTGCTCGACCTGGATCGGCGTGACAGGGCTCGCGCGCGAGGAGTTCCTCGTCGAGGTCGAGCCGTCCGTCGTCTTCCTGCCGCCGGCATAAGGAAAGAGCGCCGCGGTTTCCCGCGACGCTCCTTCGGAGACAGTAGGCTGCTACCTACTTAGTGGGTGAGAGCCGGCTGGCCGGCCTGCACGGGGATCGCACGGGGCTTCTTCTCCTCCGGAATCTCGCGCTGCAGCTCGATCGTCAGCAGGCCGTTGGCGAGCTTCGCACCCGTGACCTTCACATGGTCGGCGAGCTGGAAGCGGCGCTCGAAGTTGCGGCCCGCGATGCCGCGATAGAGGTACTGCTTTTCGTCCTGGCCGTTGGTCGGCGCAGTCTGGCCGGTGACCAGGAGCTCGTTCTCCTTCTGGGTCACGTTGAGCTCGGCCTCGGCGAAGCCCGCGACCGCCATCACGATACGGTAGGCGTTATCGCCGGCCTTCTCGATGTTGTACGGGGGGTAGCCGTTGGCGCCCGCCTGGGCGGACGACACGGAGTCGAGCAGGTCGAAGACCCGGTCGAAGCCGACGGTGGCGCGATAGAACGGGGAATAGTCGAACGTACGCATTGTGATCATCCTCTCTTGAGCGATGGTTTGAAGCCCCCGCCCCGGATGGGCACGGGGGACAGCGCTGATTTAGGAAGGGGCGCCGGGGGATCAAGAGGAGGAAAAATTTCCTTCCTGCCCCACCACACGGCAAGAAATGCTCTGCTGCCGAAAACCTTCGGAAATTCAAGCCATGGTGGATGTGCGAAAAATCGCCAGATCAAAGGCGGTAGACGCATGAGCAAGATTTTCCGCAAGCCCGAAGCCATCCTCTGGGTCCTGGCCATCTCCCAGGCCCTGGGCATGCTCGCCTTCAACGTGGCGCTGCGCGCGGCCGTGTCGTGAAGCATCTGCCCCTCTTCTTCGACCTCGCCGGCCGCAAGGTCGTCGTGGCGGGCGAGGGGCCCATGGCAGACCGGCGCGCCGATCTGGCGCGCTCCGCCGGAGCCGACGTTCGACGGCTGCCAGCCGCCACTATCCAGACCGTGGATTTCAAGGGCGCCGCCGCTGCCTTCGTCGCAACCGGCGACGCTGAAAGCGATGCCGCCGTCCAGAAACTGGCCAAGGCGGCCGGCGTCCCGGTCAACGTCGCCGACCGTCCCGCTCTCTGCGATTTCATCCTGCCGGCAATCGTCGATCGCGACGGCGTGGTCGTTGCGATCTCGACCGGCGGCGCGTCGCCGACGCTCGCGACCGTGCTGCGCGGCCGCATCGAAGCGGCGCTGCCGGAGCGGCTGGGCGCTATCGCGCGTCTCGCCGTCACCTTCCGCGCGCAGGTGAAGGCGCTGATCCGCGATCCCGCGCGCCGTCGTGCCTTCTTTCGTAACCTGGTTGACGGCCCGGCGGGACGCCTGGCTCTGGCCGGCGACGAGGTCGGCGCCCGTCGCGTGGCGCTGGGCGAGCTCGATGCCGCGCGCCGCCACCTGGCGCCGGAGGGCATCGCTCACATCGTCGGTGCCGGGCCGGGCGATCCCGATCTTCTGACCCTGCGTGCCGCGCAGCTCCTGCAGGAAGCCGACGCGATCCTGCACGACGATCTCGTGCCGCCGGCCATCATCGCCCGCGCGCGCCGCGACGCCGAGCTTGTGTCGGTCGGCAAGCGCAAGGGCCGTACTGGCTGGACGCAGGCCGAGATCGACGCCGAGCTGGTGCGCCGCGTGCGCGCCGGTCAGACCGTGGTGCGCCTCAAGGCCGGCGATCCGTTCGTGTTCGGCCGCGGTGGCGAGGAGATCGATGCTCTGCGCGCCGCAGGCCTTGCCTATTCGATCGTGCCCGGAATCACCGCCGCGCTGGGCTGCGCCGCGGCGGCCGGCATCCCGCTGACCCATCGCCGCATCGCCTCGTCGGTGACCTTCCTGAGCGGCCACAGCGCCGAGGGCGCGGCCGGGGGCAACACGACAGTGATCTACATGGGCGCCACGGAAGCTGCTTCCGTGCGCGACCGTCTTCTGGGCGCCGGCACGGATCCCACCACGCCGGTCGCCATCGTCGAGAACGGCACGCGGCCCGATCAAAGGGTTTCCACGGGCCGGCTCGGCGATTTGGCGCGGCTCGCCGCTGTGCACTCCCGCAGCGGCTCTGCCGGACCCAGCCTCATCATCGTGGGTGACGTCGCGGCCTATGCCGCGATCGAGAGCCCACCGCTCGCAAAGGTGTCCTGATGGCCAAGAATCTCAGCGGTGACCTGCAGGTCGCGTCCGCCAACCGCCTGGTCGACGGCGTCGTCGTCTGGCTCGACGATGCCGGGCAATGGACCGACCGGCTGGCGCGTGCCGCCGTGTCGCGCGAGGCCCGCGCCTCGGAAATCCTGCTTGAGCGCGCCCGCGCCGAGGGCTTCGGCGTCATCGAGCCCTATCTCGTGGCGGTGAGCGAAGACGAGGACGGCACGCTGGAGCCGCTCAGCCTCCGCGAGCGCATCCGCGCCTCCGGCCTCACCTTCGACGCCATCGCCGCCGACGCGGTGCGTTATGCCTGACACGCTTCTCTACCGGCCGCAGCATTTCTACCGCTACGACTCCTACGACCGCACGCTGGTCGCGGAGCGGGTCGAGCAGTTCCGCGACCAGGTCCGTCGCCGGCTGGCCGGCGAGCTGACCGAGGAGCAGTTCAAGCCGCTGCGGCTCACCAACGGGCTCTACCTGCAGCTCCATGCCTACATGCTGCGGATCGCCGTGCCCTACGGCACGCTGTCGTCGCGCCAGCTGCGCAAGCTCGCCGACATCTCGCGCAAGTACGACCGCGGCTATGGCCACTTCACGACGCGCCAGAACCTGCAGCTCAACTGGATCAAGCTCGAGGACGCGCCCGACGCGCTCGCTGAGCTGGCCGAGGTCGACATGCACGCCATGCAGACCAGCGGCAACTGCATCCGCAACGTGACGGCCGACCACTATGCCGGCGCCGCGATCGACGAGATCGAGGATCCGCGTATCTGGTGCGAGATCGTGCGCCAGTGGTCGACGCTGCATCCCGAATTCACCTTCTTGCCGCGCAAGTTCAAGATCGCCATCACCGGCTCGCCCAACGACCGCGCTGCCGTGCGCGTCCACGACATCGGGCTGCGCCTGTGGCGCAACGAGGCGGGCGAGGTGGGCTTCGAGGTGATCGTGGGCGGCGGCCTCGGCCGTACGCCGATGATCGGCAAGACGCTGCGCGAGTTCCTCCCCAAGGAAGAGTTGTTGGCCTATCTCGAGGCGACCTTGCGCGTCTACAACCGCTACGGCCGCCGCGACAACCTGTACAAGGCGCGCATCAAGATCCTGGTGCACGAGATCGGGGCGGAGAAGATGCGCGAGGAGGTCGAGGCCGAGTACGCCTCGACGCGCGACGGCGCGCTCAAGCTTCCGGCCGAGACCATCGAGGCGATCACGCAGCAGTTCGCGCCGCCGGTGCTGCCGGTTCGCCCGCCGGTGTCGGGCCTCGTCGAGGCGCAACGCCTCTCCGATCCCGACTTCGCGCTGTGGCTGAAGTCCAATGTGGCGCCGCACCGCGTGCCGGGCCATGCCATCGTGACGGCGTCGCTCAAGCCTGCCGGCGCGCCGCCGGGCGATGCCAGCGCCGTCCAGATGGAGGGCGTGGCCGACATCGCCGACGCCTACAGCCAGGGCGAGCTCCGCGTCAGCCACGAGCAGAACCTGATCTTCCCGCATGTCGCGATCGAGGACCTGCCGCAGGTCTACAAGTCTCTGGCCGCGCTTGGATTTGCCGAGGCCAATGTCGGCAAGATCACCGACATCATCGCGTGCCCGGGCCTCGACTACTGTGCACTCGCCAATGCGCGCTCGATCCCGGTGGCGCAGCGCATCTCGAACCACTTCGCAGGTCTCGCGCGCCAGCACGACATCGGTGATCTCAAGATCAAGATCTCGGGCTGCATCAACGCCTGCGGCCATCACCATGTCGGCCACATCGGCATCCTCGGCGTCGACAAGAACGGCGTCGAGCTCTACCAGCTCAGTGTCGGCGGCGACGTCGACTTCGGCCAGACCGCGATCGGCACGATCCTTGGGCCGGCCGTCACGGCCGACAAGGTCGTCGAGGCGGTCGATACGCTGGTGAACACCTATCTCGACAACCGGAGCACCGGCGAGCGCTTCGTCGACACCTTCCGGCGCATCGGCGCCCAGCCTTTCAAGGAGCGCGTCTATGCCGCTGTATAGCGAGGCGAGCCTGCCCGCGTCCTACGTCGCCCTGCCGTTCGCCGAGTGGCAGCAGCGTCCCGAGTGGCCGGCGGTGTCGCTCTCCAACACCGATCCGGTCGAGGACCTGGCACCGCATGTCGCGCGGCTGCGCCTGATCGTGCTGCATTTCCCGAAGTTCAGCGACGGCCGCGCCTACAGCCAGGCGCGCCTGCTGCGCGGCCGCCTCGGCTACCGCGGCGAATTGCGTGCGACCGGCGGCGTGCTGCAGGACCAGGTCCCGTTCATGCTGCGCTGCGGCTTCGATTCCTTCGAGAGCGAGCAGGCCGGCTTCGGCGAGGCGCTCGCGCGCGCCCGCACGCTGTTCAGCGTCGTCTACCAGCCAACCGAGGATGGCCGTGCGCCGGCCTCGCGGCTGCGCCTCGATCACAACGCCGCGGCGCTGCGTTAAGGGTGGGCGCTAAGGAAGGTTCTCGCCGGCCGGCTGGGTCTCCAGCCACTTCCGGGCGGAGTCGACCGATTCGAAGATCCGCGCCTCGCCACTGAACTTGCCGACATTGACGTAACGTTGGGCCAACTCCGCGCCAGAGCCGGCCTTGGGCACCAGCGCGAGCGGGCCGCGCTTGGCCAGCGTCGCATAGGCCGCGGCGCGCGCCGCGAGCGTCATGACATCGCCGTCGGTATAGGTCCCGTCGCCCTTCGTGCCGTCGAACAGCTTGCGGTAGGCGAGGGCGTTGCCCGCGACGACGGCGTCCATGAACCCCTCGAGGTCCTTCAACTCGATCGTCCCCAGGACGCGCGCGTGGATGAACTTTTTGTCGTGGTCGATTGTGAATTCGATCGGCATGCACGCGGACTTTACCCGTGCCTGCGGTTGGCCGTCGAGCGGCTTGCAGGGGACAGGTTGGCGTTCCTGGCGGCCGTCGGTTAGGCTGTTTCCCAATAGCCGGGAAAACACCGGCGGGAGGAAACGCATGATCAAGGGAGCAACGGGCGCCGTGCTGGCGCTCGCGATGGGCCTGTGCGCGTTCGCGACCCCGGCCTCGGCACAAACTTTCGTGAACATCCGGACGCAGGACGCGCCCAAGTACGATCCGCACAGCAATACGTCGAGCGGCATGGGTCATCCCATGTTCATGATGGGCGACACGCTGGTCGCGCTCGACTGGGACCTCAAGACCGTCCATCCGCTGCTCGCCAAATCGTGGACGATCTCGGACGACCGGCTCACCTACACTTTCAACCTCAGGGACGACGTCACCTTCTGCAGCGGCAAGAAGTTCACCGCCGACGACGTCATCTACTCCTTCACCAGGCTCGCCGACCCGTCGGCCAGGTGGCCGTTCTATTGGCGGCTGGGCGAGATCGCGAGCCTGACGGCCAGCGACCCCCACACGCTGGTCTACAAGCTGAAGCGCCCGCATTCCGAGCTGCTGGTCGACCTCGCGAACTTCGCCGCCACCATCATCAACAAGGAGAATGTCGAGACGCTGGGCGTCGACTTCGGCGTCAAGGGCTTCGACGGCACCGGTCCGCTCTGCTGGGAAAAGTGGGAGCCTCGCAAGGAGCTCGTGCTGAAGCGGCACGATGCCTACAAATGGGGGCCGACCGGCGTCTACGCCAACAAGGGGCCGGTGAAGTACGAGCGCATGATCTGGCGCATCGTTCCCGAGGAGACGACGCGCATCGCCGCCATGATGTCGGGCCAGGCCGATTTCTGTCACTGGAACCCGCTGCAGGCGATCGAGACCTTCAAGAAGGCGCCAAACCTCGCCGTCTATGAGCCGACCGCCGACTTCGCGATGTTCTACTGGGGCATCAAGTCGACGCGTGAGTTCGTCTCCGACAAGCGCGTGCGACAGGCACTGAGCCATCTGGTCGACCGCGAGGAGATCAACAAGGCGATCTTCTTCGGCCAGGCCGAGACGGCGCGCTCGCTGGTCCATCCCAAGTCGCTCGATTTCGAGTCGGCGACGCTCGATGTCATGACCAAGCGCGACCTCGACAAGTCCAGGCGACTCCTCGACGAGGCCGGCTGGAAGATGGGGTCCGACAATTTCCGCTACAAGGACGGCAAGAAGCTCGAGCTGCTGATGTACTCGTACACCGTGGGCCAGAATCCCAAGCTGTCCGAGATCATGCAGGCGGCCGCGCGCACCGTCGGCATCGACATCAAGATCCAGATGTGGGATCCGACCGTCTTCTTCCAGAAGATCGCCCAGCAGGACTACGATATCTGGACGCTCTCGGTGCCCTACACCTCGGCCGGCGATCAGATGTATCTCTATTATCACTCGAAGAACCGGCCGGTGCCCAACCGCATGATGTGGAACGATCCCGAGACCGACCGCATCCTCGAGGCCGGCCGCTCGGCCACCACCGACGCCGAGCGCGAGAAGAACTTCAAGCTCGTCCAGCGCATGATGCACGACGAGGCACTGATGATCCCGGCCGCGCATTCGCGGCTCTTCCTGGTCGCCAAGAAGAGCATCAAGAACGTACGCGCGCACGGGATCTACAGCGCCGCCCTCTACAAGGGGCTGGACGTCGCGCCCTGATGCCCCGATCGTGGCCGGCATGGTCACGATCTACGGCATCAAGAACTGCGACACGATGAAGAAGGCGCGCGCCTTTCTCGACAAGAAGGGCGTCGCCTACGACTTCCATGACTACAAGGCGGCCGGCATCGAGCGCGGCCGGCTCGAAGGCTGGGCGCGCAAGGCGGGCTGGGAGAAGCTGCTGAACCGCGCCGGCACGACCTTCCGCAAGCTGCCCGACAAGGACAAGGAAGGGATCACCGAGGCGAGGGCGATCGCGCTGATGATCGCCCAGCCCTCGATGATCAAGCGTCCCGTGCTCGAGGCCGGCGGCAAGCTGCTCGTCGGCTTCAAGCCCGAGGAATACGCCACACTCTCCTAGGCCGCGCGGCAGGCGAGCCCGATCGCCTCGACGTGGCGATGGTCGGTGCCGCAGCAGCCGCCCAGCACGTTCATCTGCGGATGGGCCCGCACCAGGTCGCGGTACTGCCCGCCGAGCTCGATCGGGTCGCCCGCGTCGAGGTCCGGGGCGTCGTTCAGCTCCTGGTGGCTGCGCCGCGAGGCGTTGGCGCGCAGCCCGCGGATCCGCTTCGTCCAGGCCATGCCGGACCCCAGCACGCCGTCGAAGTGCGTGGGGTGGGCGCAGTTGATCATGTAGTAGGCCGGGCTGTTCGACGTCGCCTCGTCGACCAGCGCGATCGCCTCGCCGAGCGGCTGGCCGGTCGGCAACCGCCCGTCGGTCTCGAGCGTGAAGGAGAGGGAGATCGGCATGCCGGCCTTCACCGCGGCGCGCGTGACGCCGATCGCCTCGTTGGTGTTGGTCATGGTGATCGCCGACACCATGTCGGCGCCGGCCTCGGCGAAGGCCTCGACCTGCAGCGTGTGGTAGGCCTCGGCGACGCCCGGGCTCATCACGTGGCCGGGATCGTAGCCGTCGCCGCGCGGACCGACGCAGCCGCTCACCACCATCGGCGAGGCCGGCGTCTCGTAGGCCTCGCGCAGGTCGTGCATCAGCTTGATCGACTCGGCGTTCACCTGGGCAATGTCGGCGGTGGAGTAGCCGAGCTTGGCGCCCCAGTCGGCGCTGGCACGCCAGGTCGGGCTTTCCAGGATGAAGCCGGTGCGGCTTGAGCGGGCGATCTCGATGTAGCGCTCGTAGTACTTCACCAGGAACGGCCGGCTCGCCGCGTCGCGCAGCAGGTGGAAGGCCGCGAAGTAGGGCAGCTCCAGCCCGTCCTGGAAGATCAGGGTGGTCTCGATGCCGCCGTCGGTCAGGAACAGCGTGCCGTCGGTCTGCGGCAGGTTTCGCCGGTACTTGGCGGGGTATTGGGCGGCATAGGGGGCTGCGATGGTCATATGGTTGGCTCCATGTGGGGGGCCGGAAAATATGGGAAGGCCGCCTGCACGTAATTGATCGTCCGTCCGGATTTATTGACCGACTGGCCGTTCATCGCTTTTATTAAAAAATGTATGTAATTCAATATATTATACGATTTTATTGACACTCAACGCGAAAAGGTTGAAGGTCCAGCCCATAAAGCCTTCACCGGCTACGACAAATAATATTCCTGACGGCCTAGACCGCCGCTCCCCCTTTCGAGGTCTGCCATGACTATCCGATTCCCGACCAAGATCGTCGCTGTCCTCATCCTGCCGCTGGCGCTGTCCGCCTGCGGCGACACCTGGCAGGAGCGCGCCCTGACCGGTGGCGGCATCGGCGTCGGCACCGGCCTGGCGATCGGCGCCCTGGCCGGCTGGCCGCTGCTCGGCCCGGCACTGGCGGGCGCCGCGGTCGGCGCCGGCATCGGTGCGGCCACGGCCAAGGAAGGCGCGAAGTAAGACGGCTTTGCCGGGCCCTCGGTCAGCGCCGGGGGCCGCTCATCCCAGCAGAAGCTTGAGCTTTCGGTCGAAGACGGCGAGCACGTCTTCGAGCGAATCGCCGTGCGCCAGCTTTCGCGGGCCGTTGTAGACCATGTAGCCGCCGCCACCCGGCACCTTGGCGATGGCGAACAGCGGCTGCTCGGCGGTGTGCCGGAAGATCGAGAAGATCGCCATGCCGGGCCGGAAATCGATGGCGTAGTCGCGCCATTCGCCCGACGCCACGCGCATGCTGTAGAGGTTCAGGAGCCGGGAAAGTTCGCGCCTGTCGAATGAGACAATCCGGCGTCGGGCGCGCTGATCGGCCAAACGGTACAAATTGGTCATGCGGCCGTGACTTTGGTCATGTCGCTGCCATGAATTCTTGCAGAAGGTGGGGTGGGGGTAAAGCACCCTCCGATACCCCTTCCGCGGTTTGCCAAAGCCCGGGTGGGGGGCTATGAACCGCCGCTGAAGCTGTTGATATTTCGCGATATTCCGGGAGCACTGCGTGTCCGACTCCGCCGCGTTTCATGAGGTCGACGAGGCCGTCCGTAAGGACGAGATGAAGGAGTGGTGGGCGCGCTGGGGAACCTGGGTGGTGGCCCTGGCAGTGCTCGCCGTCGTCGGCGCGACCGGCCTGGTGGGCTGGCGGCAGTACGACCAGGCGCAGCGCGCCGCGGCCAGCGCCGCCTATTCCGCAGCCCTCGCCCAGGTCGCGACCGATCCCGCCGCCGCACGGGTGGCGCTCGACAAGCAGGCCAAGGACGCGCTCGAGCCCTACCGGTCGTTGGCCGCACTGGCCGCCGCGCAGCTCCTCCCGACGGTGGAGGAGCAGGCAGTCGCACTCGGCGCCGTGGCGCCCAAGCTGCAAGCGTCGGAGCTCAGCGACCTCGCCCTGGTGATCGCCGCCTTCAAGAGCATGGACACGCCCAAGGCCGAGGAGATGGTGGCCAAGCTCGAGCCGCTGGCCGGGCCCGACCGCCCGTACCGGCTGAGCGTGCGCGAGCTGCAGGCGATGCTGGCGATGCGCAAGGGCGACGCCGGCAAGGCGCGCGAGATCTGGGCCGAGATCGCCAAGGATCCGGCGGTGCCGCAGGGCGCCGCCCAGCGCGTCAACGCGATGCTCGCCCTCTACGGCGCCGCGGAGGCCAAGTAGATCCATGTCTTGCGTCCACAAGTCCGGTGTCGTGCGTGTCGTTCTCTCCGCCCTTCTGTTCACCGCGGCCCTGAGCGGCTGCGACTGGTTCGACAAGACCAAGGTGCCGCTGCCCGGCGAGCGCGTTTCCGTGCTGGGCGACCGCAAGGACCTCGAGCCCGACAGCGACGTGGCGAACATGCAGGTCACCCTGCCGCCGCCGACGGTCAACGAGTCGTGGCCGCAGTCCGGCGGCTTCGCCCACTACGCCATGCACAATCTGGCGATCGGCGAGTCGCCCCAGGTGATCTGGACGGCCGATGTCGGATCCGGCACCTCGACGTCGCGCGTGCTCACGACGCCGCCGGTGGTGGCCGAGGGCAAGGTCTTCGCGAAGGATGCGCACAGCACCGTCTCGGCCTTCAACGCCGACACCGGCCAGCTCGTCTGGCGCGTCTCGCTCAAGCCCGAAAAGGCGCGCGACGGCGACGAGTTCGGCGGTGGGCTGGCCTACTATGGTGGCAAGCTGTTCGTGACGACCGGTTACGCCGTCGTCTATTCGCTCGATCCCTCCACCGGCAAGGAGGAGTGGAACTCGACGGTCAGCGCCCCGGTGCGCGGCGCGCCGCTGGTCTTCCAGGACCGCGTCTACGTGATCGCCATCGACAACAAGCTGCATGCACTGGCCGCGGTCGACGGCTCCGACCTCTGGCAGTACAGCGCCCTCTCCGAGGTCGCGGGCTATGTCGGCGGCAACAGCGCGGCCGCCTCCGGCGACATGGTCGTGGCGCCCTTCACCTCGGGCGAGGTCGTGGCGCTGCGCGCCGACAGCGGCCGCTCTGTGTGGAACGAGTCGCTCATCGGCGCGCGCGGCGACGTTCGCGCCTTCGGCAATCTCGCCGACATCCGTGGCCGTCCCGTGATCGATCGCGGCCTGGTCATCGCCATGGGCTCGGCCGGCCAGATCGCCGCAATCGACCTGCGTTCCGGACAGCGCCAGTGGGACCGCAACATCGGCGGCAGCCAGACTCCCTGGGTCGCCGGCCGCTTCGTGTTCGTGCTGACCGGCAACGCCGACATCGCCGCGCTGACCCGCGACAAGGGCAAGGTGCGCTGGGTGACGCCGCTCACGCAGCACGACGACCCGAAGAAGCGCACGCCGGCCCTGTGGGGCGGCCCGGTGCTGGCGGGCGACCGCCTGCTGGTCACCAGCTCGTTCGGCGACCTGCTCGCGGTCTCTCCCTACGACGGCTCGGTGCTGGGCAAGATCGACGTGCGCGACCGCGTGCGGCTCGGTCCCGTGATCGCCAACCGCGTGATCTACGTGCTGACCGACTCAGGCCGACTCATTGCCCTCCGCTGAAGACCGGCGCTTAAGCCGGGTCGCCATCGTCGGCCGTCCCAACGTCGGCAAGTCCACGCTGTTCAACCGCCTGGTCGGCCGCCGTCGCGCCATCGTCGACGACACGCCCGGCGTGACGCGCGACGTGCGCGAGCAGCCCGCGCAGCTCGGCGACCTGGCCTTCACCCTGCTCGACACGGCGGGCTGGGAGACCAAGGGCGGCGAGGCGCTGGAAGCGCGCATGCGCCGCTTCACCGAGCGCGCCATCGAAAGTTCCGACGTCGTGCTGTTCCTGATCGATGCGCGCGCCGGCATCCTGCCGCTCGACCAGGCCTTCGCCGGCTGGCTGCGCAAGCAGAAGGCCAAGGTGATCCTGGTCGCCAACAAGTGCGAGGGCCGCGCCGGACAGCAGGGGCTGGCGGAGTCGCACGGGCTGGGTCTGGGCGAGCCCATTCCGTTCTCAGCCGAGCACGGCGAGGGCTTGAGCGATCTGCATGAGGCGATGGGCCGTCATATCGAGCCGATGCCGGAGGAGGAGGACGAGGACGCGCCCGACCCGGACGATGTCGACGCCGAGGACGCGCCCGACCGCCCGCTGCTGCTCGCGATCGTCGGCCGCCCCAACGTCGGCAAGTCGACGCTGCTGAACCGCCTGGTCGGCGAGGAGCGCGTGCTGACGGGCCCCGAGGCCGGCATCACCCGCGACGCGATCCGCGTCGAGTGGGAGTGGAAGGGCCGGCCCGTCCGCCTGGTCGACACCGCGGGCATGCGACGCAGGAGCCGCATCGAGGCCAAGCTCGAGGCCGCGTCGGTCGCCGACACGCTGGACACGATCCGCCTGGCCGACGTGGCCGTCGTCGTGCTCGACGCCGGCGACATGGCCGAGAAGCAGGATCTCAACATCGCCGGCTGGGTGATCGAGGAGGGCCGCGCGCTGGTGATCGCGGTCAACAAGACCGACCTCCTGGTCGACGACCAGCGCGAGTCGACCAAGGCGTGGCGCAAGCTCCGCGACCGGCTCGAATCCTCATTCGCCCAGGTCAAGGACGTGCCGATCGTCGGCTTCTCGGCGATCAACGGCCGCGGCGTCGATCGCCTGCTGCCCAAGGTGTTCGAGACCTACGCGATCTGGAACAAGCGCGTGCCGACGCCCAAGCTGAACCGCTGGCTGCGCGAGATGGAGACGCTGCACCCGCCGCCGCTCGCCCCCAACGGCCGCCGCATTCGCCTCCGCTTCATGACCCAGATCAAGCGCCGGCCGCCGACCTTCATCCTCTCGGTCAGCCAGCCCGAGCAGCTGGGCGACGATTATCTCCGCTTCCTTACCAACCGCCTGCGCGACGATTTCGACATGCCGGGCGTGCCGATCCGGCTCACCATGCGCAAGCCGAAGAACCCCTACGAGGGCAGGGCGCGGAAGAAGAGGTAGGGCGAGCGTCGCCGCGGACAGCGGCAATCCCGCGCGCTTTTTAGCGCTTGAGCGCCTCGTCGCCGGCGACCCACGCGCCGTTCATCGTGCACGAAGGCAGCGCGAGCTGGATCAGCGCCTCGGCGTGCGCCTCGGGCGGTATCTGCTGCGCCTCGTTCTCGCCGGGGAAGGCCTGGCGGCGCATGCCGGTGCGGGTCGGGCCGGGGTTGAAGAGGTTCACCTTCACGGCGGTGTGTGCGACTTCGGCGGCATAGACGCCGACCAGCATGTCGAGCGCAGCCTTACTCGCGGCGTAGGCGCCCCAGTAGGGCAGGATCTTTCGCGAGGCGCCCGAGGTCACGAAGATCGCGCGGCCGGCGTCGGAGCGGCGCAGCAGCGGGTCCATGGAGCGGATCAGGCGCCAGTTGGCGGTGACGTTCACCGCCATCACTTCCTCGAAGACCTTGGGCTCGAAATGGCCGATCGGAGAGAGCGTGCCGAGAACGCCGGCATTGCCGACCAGGATGTCGAGGCGGCCGAAGCGCTCGTGCAGCGCGGCGCCCAGGCGATCGAGGCCGGGTCCGTCGGTAACGTCGAGCGGCACGAGCGTGGCGTTGCCGCCGACCGCCTTGATCTGGTCGTCGACCGCCTCGAGGCCACCCACGGTGCGGGCGACGAGGACGACGTGCGCGCCTTCCTTGGCGTAGGCGACCGCGGTGGCTGCGCCCAGCCCGCGGGATGCGCCGGTGATCAGCGCCAGGCGGCCGGCAAGTCTCATGGGGCTAGTTCGCTTCGACGAGGAGGGAGAGTTGGCGATCCTCGACGCCGGTCACGTCGTCGAGCGCGATCGGGTAGTCGCCGGTGAAGCAGGCGTCGCAGAAGCTCGGCGCCGCCGGATCGCGGCCGCCGGGGATGCCCATGGCGCGGTAGAGGCCGTCGATCGAGACGAAGGCCAGCGAATCGACGCCGATGAACTTCGCCATGCCGGCAACGTCGTAGCGCGAGGCGAGCAGCTTGTCGCGCTCGGGCGTGTCGATGCCGTAGAAGCACGGGTCGGTGGTCGGCGGGGCGGCGATGCGCATGTGCACCTCGCGGGCGCCGGCGTTCCTCACCATCTCGACGATCTTCATCGAGGTCGTGCCGCGCACGATCGAATCGTCGACCAGGATCACGCGCTTGCCCTCGATGTGGGCGCGGTTGGCGTTGTGCTTCAGGCGGACGCCGAGATGGCGGATGTGGTCGGCCGGCTCGATGAAGGTGCGGCCGACATAGTGGTTGCGGATGATGCCGAGCTCGAACGGCAGGCCCGACTGCGCGGCATAGCCGATCGCGGCCGGCACGCCGGAGTCGGGGACAGGCACGACGACGTCGGCCGGGACGGGGCTCTCCTTGGCGAGCTCCATGCCGATGCGCTTGCGGGCGTCGTAGACGCCGACGCCCTCGACCTTCGAGTCGGGGCGGGCGAAGTAGATGTGCTCGAAGACGCAGAAGCGGCGCGGCTGCTTGGCGAAGGGCTTGATCGAGCGGAGACCGCTGCCGTCGACGATCACGATCTCGCCGGGCTCGACGTCGCGCACGTAGCGGGCACCGATGATGTCGAGGGCGCAGCTCTCCGAGGTCAGGATCCAGGCGTCCTCGAGGCGGCCGATCACCAGCGGGCGCACGCCCATCGGGTCGCGCACGCCGAGCAGCGCCTCGTTGGTCAGCAGCAGCAGCGAGTAGGCGCCCTTGACGCGGCCGAGCGCGTCGATCAGCCGGTCCTGCACCGTCGAGTAGTTCGAGCGGGCGATCAGGTGGTTGATGACCTCGGTGTCGGTGGTCGACTGGAACAGGCAGCCGATGCGGACCAGCTCCTTTCGGAGCAGGTAGGCGTTGGTCAGGTTGCCGTTGTGGGCCAGCGCCAGGCCGCCGAAGTCGAAATCGGCGAAGATCGGCTGGATGTTGCGGTCCGAGGAGCCGCCGGTCGTGGCGTAGCGGTTGTGGCCGATCGCGGAATAGCCCACGAGCTTGGCCATGATGTTCTGGGCGCCGAAAATGTCGCCGACCAGGCCGGCGGCGCGGTGATTGTGGAAATGTCGGCCGTCGAAGGTGACGATTCCCGAGGCTTCCTGCCCGCGATGCTGCAAGGCATGGAGGCCCAGCGCGGTGTGTGCGGCGGCATCTGAAGTGCCGTAGATGCCGAACAACGCACATTCCTCGTGAAACTTGTCGAGGTCGTGGTCGGGTCGTTCCGGGGTCCTGAGCACGGCGGGGTTATAACTGGTGAGGACCCCGCGCGCTATCAAGGATAACTCACTGCGGCGCTTTGGTTTCCCCGCCCTGAGTAGGGGCTGTCATGGGGGCCGCGCCGGGGGCCGCGGGTGCGGCCGGCGCAGCCGGCGACGGCGCCGGAATGGCGCCGCTGTCCATGCCCGGACGCTGCAGGCGGTTGCGGAATCCCGTGGGAAGCTGCGGCTCCACGAAGGTCGCCATCTCCCGGATCATCGGGAAGGTGGCGCCACCCTCGACCGCCGGCGGCAGCGCCCGGGGGCCGAGATAACCGTAGAACAGGAAGGCCGTGCCCATCGCCACCCAGGCGCAGAGCACGCCGAAACCGGCGCCCAGAATGCGGTCGGGCTTGCCGAGCGGGCTGTTGCGGACCGAGCGCGACAGCGCGTTGGTCAGCATGATCAGCACGATCAGGGCGGCGACGAAGACCGCCAGCATGGAGATGAAGTAGGCGAGCTCGGTGCTGCCGACGATCTGCTCGACCTCGGGCTGCACCACCTTGGAGAAGCGCCAGGCGACCCAGCCGGCGCCGATCCACGAGGCGATGAACAGGACGGCGTGGGCGAAGCCCGCGGACATGCCGATGGCCGCGCCAAAGACAGCGACGGCGATGACAGCCACGTCGAATACGGTAATGCCCAGCTGCTCCATCGCCCCCGAACGCTCCTAGTCCTGTTCCTCGCGGCGGCGCCCGCGCTTGAGGGGCCGATCTGCCGGCTGAAAACGCGCCACAAGGTCCGACAGATGCTCGATTTCGTCAATGGCGATGCCCTCCGGCGCACGCGGCGCGGGGCCCGATCCGGCGCGGCCTTTCGGCACAAGCGCACTGCGGAAGCCGAGCTTCGCCGCCTCGCGCAGCCGGGCGTCGCGCTGGCTCACGGGACGCACCTCGCCACCGAGGCCGATTTCGCCGAATACGACCATGTCGCCCGGCACCTGCTCGTCGGCGAGCGACGACACGACGGCTGCAGCAACCGCG